>NZ_BAABWR010000004.1:0-259999 GCF_040370605.1 Aliiglaciecola sp. NS0011-25 | reverse complement strand
TTTGGGGACAGTCAGTTCTTGACTAAATCGTATTTAAAAAATGTCAGATTAGGCAAGGACTAAATCAAGTTATTTTATTCGGTTTTAGCCCAGCCAATTTTTCGTAACATTCGTTTTAAGGCGGCACTTTTTAGAGGTTTAGGTAAAAACATAAGGTCCGCTTTTTGCGCATTTTCTCGCATAATGTCACTGCGATCGGAAGAGTTTAGGATGCCTGGAATACTGTATTGCAGTTTATTCCTAAGACGGTTGGCGATGTCTAACCCAGTTAACTGATTATCTAAGTGAAAATCTAACAGCATGAGGTCTATGTTTTGCTCTATTTTTTCAACATCCTCTAGGCTCTCAACACTGACGACGTTAGCTTCCCAGCTCTCTAATAACTGAACGACAGCCTCGCGAGTTTGCGGATCGTTTTCGGCCAACAATACGGTTCTACCATGCAAAATCTCGGTTTTTGCCAACCCAGTATCGGTAGATTTAACTCGGCTTTTTCGTTGTTTGCTAAGTGGTAAAGAGACAGAAAAGTTACTGCCTCTGCCAATCTGCGATTGCAGTTGAATAGGGTGATTCAGCAGTGACGAAATACGATCGACTATTGTCAGTCCTAACCCTAAGCCTTGCTGAATATTGGTTTTATCTAACTGTTTAAATTCTTCAAAAATATAACCTTGGTCAGTGCTGGAAATACCTGGTCCGGTGTCCAATACGCACACTTTAATCTGGTTTTTGCTGCGACGGCATCCGATCAGAATTTTTCCCGCTTGGGTATATCGGATTGCGTTAGATAATAGGTTTTGAATAATACGCTTAAGTAGTTTTTTATCTGAAATTACAACAGCGCTGCTGTGCACGTAAATCAAATTCAAGTTTTTTCGTTGTGCGATCAGATTAAAATCGTTGAATAAAGGCGATAAAACATCATCAATGGGGAACTCTTGAATATGGGATTCAAGTACCCCAGATTCTAGTTTTGTCATGTCTAAAAGCAATGAAAGTAGCTCTTCTGCATTGTTAATAGAATCATTTAATGATTGGCTTAATAGTTTTATTTCCGGTTCGTTAGATTTTTGCTGTATTAGCTCACCAAATAAACTTGCCGCATTGAAAGGTTGCATTAAGTCATGTCCTGCAGCAGCTAAGAACTTCGTTTTACTTTCATTTGCTCTTTCGGCAAGCAGCTTGGCTTTGGTTAACGCTAGATTGGAATGTTTCAGTTCTTCAGTGCGCAAATCCACTCGCTTTTCCAATTGCGATTTGGCTAATTCTAATTGCTGTTGAATTTCCATATATTCTGTAATATCGCTATAGGTGGTAACAAATCCACCTCCAGGAAGTGGGCCTCCATTGAGTTCAATCACCTGACCATTGGGTTGCTTGCGAACATATTTATAAATACTGCCTTGTTTAATATATTCGATCCTTTTGTCTATTTCCTGCTGCGGGTTGTCTAAACTACCAAACAATCCCCGCTGGGCATTAAACGCCAGAATTTTGCGCATTGAGATACCGGCATGTATATAACCTTCAGGGTAGTCGAACATTTGTATATAGCGTTGATTCCAAGCTATCAATTTCAGATCTGGGTCGATAACACTGATACCTTGCTGGATATGCTCAACACTGGATTGTAGAATTTCGTGATTAAATTGAAAGGTTTGCGCGGCTTCTTCCACCCATTCGACTAATTCAGTCAGAGGAACTTCATCTTTTTCTGCTATGGCTGAAATTAATATTCTTGAACTTGCGCCGCCTATTTTGGCCGCCAACATACTTTCCACCGATTCGACAATATTGATACTGGCATAACTGCTTTGTGCCGCATCACCTAGTTTATTTTTGATTCCATCAAGTTCATCTTGATTGAGCACATTTTGTGTCAGTGCTAGTAACTTAGACAATTTAATCGGTTGTTTCTGTGGGAAACTATTCTTAGGACTATTTTGTTGACTCTGTGGGGCAGAGGGGAAAAACCAAGTGATCAGCCCAAAGCAAATGCCATTGGCTAATAAACTAAATATAAATCCTCGTCCTAATTCCAAATCTGTTGGCGTAGGATCAAAATAGTAACTTGAGGTAATACTGGGCCAAAGCAACCAATAAAACCAACCTGCAGCGCCAACTAAAAGCCCAACATAGGCAGCTAATTTACTTGATTTTTGCCAATAAAGGCTCAGAATCATCATCGGAAATGTTTGCGCCAATAGTGCCATGGCAATTATGCCGCTGTTGACCAGCGGGGAGCCTGAACTCACATCTTTATGATAAAAGTAGGAGACGGCTAATACCGAAGCGATAGTTAGCCGTCGAATAAACAAAATGATGGCGGGACTTAAATTATTCTGTTTGTGATTAATTAATTTGAATTTGACCCAAGCAGGCGTAATTAGGTTGTTAGAAATCATTATCCCAACAGCTAAGGTGGCTACGACCACCATACTGGTTGCGGCGGCTAACCCGCCAATAAAACTCACCAATGTTGTAATCGCGCTATTTGAATTCAGTGGCAGTGCCAGCGCATAGATATCTGTGGAAATATCTTGTTGATCAAAAATTATGTGGCCTGCTAGGCCGATAGGCATTACAAACAATCCCATCCCCACTAAAAACAGTGGGAATAACCACCTGGCAGTATTGAGCTCATTTTTTGATTTGTATTCCACAAAGTTCACATGAAATTGCCTCGGCAGACAAAACATCGCGCATATGCCTAATAGAACATGACTGACATACACCCAACCTCCTGAGTTAGTGTGTAAAACCTGTTGGGCTTCAGTCGATAACTGAGCTTTACCCATTAAGTCGAATACGCCGTTAAATAACTCATAACAAACGAAAATTCCAACAAAACTCAGAGCAATAAGTTTCAAAGATGAGGCAAACGCCACGGTTAGCATTAATCCGGGCTTTTTATCGGTTAAGTCAAACGAGCGAGCCCCTAAAAAAATAGCTAATATGGCAAGCACTATTGCGAAATACAATCCCATACTGGTGGAGGATTCATTAGTTAATAGTGTCAAGCTGTCAACTACCGAATCGAGCTGCAAAGCCACGTAGGGCACCACACCAATAAAACACAGTAACGACACTGTTGCGGCTAGCAAATTTGCGCTGTTGTATTGCATACCAATAAAATCGGCAAGTGAACTAATATTATTCCGTTGGCATATTTCTGCTATTTTCTGTAACGTACCAAAACCAAAAAGCATCACTAATATAATGCCTAAATAAGTTGGTACAAACGCCCATCCGTATTGTGTTGCTTGGGTTGTTGTACCAAAAAACGCCCATGATGAGCAGTGAACGCCCAAGGCTAAACTATAAATTATCGGATGTTGTCGTCCCTGCCGTAAATATTTATCGCCCAAATAACCAACCAAAAACAAGGCGATCAAATACATGAAAATGACAGTCGACATGGAAACAAGGCTAAACATGGATTAGTACATATCCTTTTGCAGCGGCTATTAGTTGAAATTTAATTAGTTTTTTCAGCCAAACTCACTATAAAACCGATTGCTTTTAATTCCAATTGGAAATGTTTTTTCTATTTCATTAAAAAAACTGGGGTCTTTGCCCTTGAAGCCGTTTAAACAAACCCCATTAATAACGCAACTCGAAGTTAATCCGATTAAGTTAAGTGAAAAAGGCGATGGAGTAAGGCATGAGCAAAGAGCAACAGCCAACAGATGATAATCAACAGGAACAACCTGAATTCAACCAAGCGGAACAAGCTGAAGTTGAGCAAGCGGCTGAAAATGCCGATGCCGGTGATTCCGAACAAACAATTGCAAAGTTACAAGAAGCATTAGCTAAAGCAGAAGCGACTGTAAACGAGCAAAGAGATTCGGTTTTGCGCGCTAAAGCTGAAATGGAAAATGCTCGTCGCCGCGCAGAAGGCGAAGTAGAAAAAGCGCGTAAATTCGCTTTAGAGCGTTTTGCAGGAGAGCTTTTACCTGTAGCAGACAATTTGGAGCGAGCTATTCAGTTAGCTGATCCGGATAACGAATCGCTTAAACCTATGATTGAAGGTGTGGATATCACCCTTAAGTCATTCGTAAGCACAGTAGAAAAATTTGGCTTGAAAGTGATAGATCCGCAGGGTGAACCCTTCAATCCAGAATTGCATCAGGCAATGTCGATGCAAGAAAATGCAGAGCTACCTCCTAATACGGTGATGGCTGTCATGCAAAAAGGCTATGAAATTAACGGTCGGTTGCTACGTCCTGCGATGGTAATGGTTTCTAGAGCCGCTGAAGGTGGCGTTGACATCGAAGCATAAGAGTTTTTGTGGAGATTTTTTTACATTTAACATTGAAAAAAATCAGAATAACCCCACAAATGATAAGACTTAGTTTTAATAATTTTTTAATGGAGACACGCTAATGGGTAAGATCATTGGTATCGACTTAGGTACAACAAATTCATGTGTCGCAGTTTTAGAAGGCGACAAAGTTAAAATTCTTGAGAATGCGGAAGGTGATCGCACAACGCCATCTATCATCGCATACAGTAACGACGGCGAAACTTTGGTAGGCGCACCTGCTAAACGTCAAGCAGTGACTAACCCACAAAACACTTTATACGCAATTAAGCGTCTTATAGGTCGTCGTTGGGAAGATAAAGAAGTACAACGTGACATCGACATCATGCCATTTACTATCACTAAAGCTGATAATGGTGATGCATGGGTTGAAGTTAAGGGTGAGAAATTGGCTCCGCCACAAATCTCAGCTGAAGTACTTAAAAAAATGAAAAAGACAGCAGAAGATTACTTGGGTGAAAAAGTCACCGAAGCGGTTATCACTGTTCCTGCTTATTTTAATGATTCACAACGTCAAGCAACTAAAGATGCAGGTAAAATTGCCGGTCTAGAAGTTAAACGTATCATCAACGAGCCAACTGCCGCTGCTCTAGCATACGGTATGGACAAGAAAAAAGGTGATAACGTCGTTGCTGTTTATGACCTTGGTGGTGGTACTTTCGATATCTCAATCATTGAGATTGATGAAGTTGAAGGCGAGCACACATTTGAAGTACTAGCGACTAACGGTGATACTCACCTAGGTGGTGAAGATTTCGATAACCGTGTAATCAACTACCTAGTTGACGAATTCAAGAAAGATCAAGGCGTAGATTTACGTAAAGATCCACTTGCAATGCAACGTCTAAAAGAAGCCGGTGAAAAAGCTAAAATTGAATTATCTTCTGCACAACAAACAGAAGTTAACTTGCCATACATCACTGCTGATGCGTCTGGTCCTAAGCACCTTACTATTAAAGTAACGCGTGCTAAGTTAGAGTCATTGGTTGAAGATATGGTAAAAGCTTCTCTTGAACCAGTGAAGCAGGCTTTGGCCGATGCTGATTTATCCGTTAGCGATATCAACGACATTATTTTAGTTGGTGGTCAGACTCGTATGCCACTAGTACAAAAATATGTAACTGAATTCTTCGGTAAAGAGCCGCGTAAAGATGTTAACCCTGATGAAGCTGTTGCCGCAGGTGCTGCGATTCAAGGTGGTGTTTTAGCCGGTGATGTTACAGATGTATTGTTGCTAGACGTTACACCATTGTCTCTTGGTATCGAAACAATGGGCGGTGTTATGACTGCATTGATTGAGAAAAACTCTACGATTCCTACTAAGAAATCTCAGACTTTCTCAACTGCAGAAGATAATCAGTCTGCTGTAACTGTACACGTATTACAGGGTGAGCGTAAGCAAGCGTCTGGCAATAAATCTCTAGGTCAATTTAACCTAGAAGGTATTCGTCCAGCACAACGTGGCGCTCCTCAAATTGAAGTCACTTTCGATATTGATGCTGATGGTATTTTACATGTATCTGCCAAAGATAAAGATACCGGTAAAGAGCAGAAAATCACTATCCAAGCTTCTTCTGGTTTGAGTGAATCTGAAGTTGAAAAAATGGTAGCTGACGCAGAAGCAAATAAAGATGCTGATGCGAAATTTGAAGAAATGGTACAAACACGTAATCAAGCTGATGCAATGATCCACGGTACCAAAAAGCAAATTGAAGAAGCCGGTGACGACTTACCAGCGGAAGACAAAGCAACCATCGAAACTGCAATTGAAGCACTTGAAGCAGCTGTTAAGAGTGAAGACAAAGCGGAAATTGAAGCTAAGACTCAAGAATTGATTCAAGCTTCTGCTAAGTTGATGGAAATTGCTCAAGCTAAAGCTGCTGCTGAAGGCGCTGCTGCTGGTGCAGAACAACCGCAAACAGAAAATGCGACAGCTGAAGACGATGTTGTTGATGCTGAGTTCGAAGAAGTGAAAGACGATAAGAAATAAGCGTCTTAACCTGTCGTAATTGGCAGGTAATTGATAAAAATAGGCGCAGAAATAACCTTTCTGCGCCTTTTAAGTGTTATCCCCTTGTTACTTAATAGCGCGTTTAGGTGACAAGGGGATAAAGCCCGAATTAACAGGGCATCTAACGTTGCTCAAGTTCAAACACGGTAAATTGTGTTTGTCATCAAAAAGGATAAACAAGCGATATGTCGAAGCGAGACTATTATGAAGTGCTTGGTGTTAGCAAAAGTGCTGACGAGCGCGAAATTAAAAAGGCATACAAACGCCTCGCCATGAAATTTCACCCTGATAGAACCAAGGGTGATAAAGGCATGGAAGAAAAATTTAAAGAGGTGCAAGAGGCCCACGAAATCCTAACCGATTCGCAAAAACGTGCTGCTTATGATCAGTATGGTCACGCTGGTGTTGATCCTAACCGAGGTGGCGCTGGCTTCGGTGGCGGCGCTGATTTTGGCGATATTTTTGGTGATGTATTCGGCGATATATTTGGTGGCGGCGGCCGTGGAGGGCGTCAGTCAAGAGCGCGTCAAGGTTCCGACTTACGATATAATTTGGAACTTAGCCTTGAAGAAGCGGTTCGCGGTAAGAGTGTCGAGATAAAAGTACCTACCTTGGTTGCCTGTGAGCCTTGTGATGGCACTGGTGCGAAAAAAGGCACTAAACCAACGACTTGCCCTACCTGTCATGGTAATGGACAAGTGCAAATGCGTCAGGGCTTTTTTGCTGTGCAGCAAACCTGTCCTACCTGTTCTGGTCGTGGCCAAATTATTTCCGATCCTTGTCGTGAATGTCATGGTCATGGTCGCACGGAGAAAACGAAAACCTTATCGGTTAAAGTACCAGCGGGCGTTGATACCGGAGATCGTATTCGTTTAACTGGTGAAGGTGAAGCGGGAGAAAGCGGTGCACCTCCTGGTGATTTATATGTTCAGGTGCATGTTCGTGAACACAATATCTTTACCAGAGATAGCAATAACCTGTACTGTGAAGTGCCGCTAAGCTTTACTGTTGCAGCCCTTGGTGGTGACATTGAAGTGCCCACTTTGGATGGCAAGGTTAAGCTGAAAATCACGCCTGAAACGCAAACCGGTAAGCTTTTCCGTTTACGTGGTAAAGGGGTGAAGTCGGTACGAAGCGGTAGTGTTGGTGACTTGATGTGCCGCGTAGTTGTGGAAACACCGGTGAACCTGAACAGCAAACAAAAAGAATTGTTGCAGGAATTAAATAATTCCATGGGTAAAGGCGACGAAGCAGCTAAATACCGTCCCAAAGAGAAAGGTTTTTTCGATGGTGTGAAGAAATTCTTCGATGACTTAACCAGTTAATTGAAAAATAAGTGATATGATAAAGACGTCATTTTTATGGCGTCTTTTTTTATACCTAAGATTTATGCTTTAATTTACGAAGTGGTTACTGATGGTAAGCAGCTTATTTTAAATAAATGTTTAACTAATTAGTTATTGATTTCTAATGATATAACAATGTAAATTGCTGTTTGTACGTCGAATCTAAGTCTATGAATCCAAAAACTATCCATTTAATCGAGGTCAATATGAAAAACATTATCGCTCCTGCGATGTTAGGTATTACATTGTTAACTGCAAGTTTCGCATCAGTCGCAGTTACGCCAGCTAAATCTGAAAAGCATGCCGGTGATGCAATAGAATATCGTCAAGCTATATTGCAATTAGTTAAAAGTAACGTTGGAATTATGGGCGCTATGGCGAAAGGACAAGTTCCTTTGAGTGCTGAAACATTAGAAAAGAATGCAAGCCGCATTGAACAATTATCCTTGATGATGGACGATTACTTTTCAGTCGACACAAGTAAGTTCAGTGTTGAAACTGAAGCTTTACCGGCGATTTGGAAAGACTATTCTGACTTCCAAACTAAAATTACGGCATTAACAGAAGCGGCAAGTAATCTGAAAATGGCCGCAGCAAGTGGCGATGAAGGCCAGCTAAAAGCAAACATTGGCGCAATCTTTAAATCTTGTAAAGGTTGTCATGATTCTTACAAGGCTGAATAACACCTTGTAAGAAGTCATTTTTAATTAAAAATAATAGTCTACTTCTGGCACTGGTGCTGCGATAGCAATTAACCAATACAAGAAGGCGGCAATGACAATTGCAAGAATAACCGCTAATAATAATCTAGATGAACCGATACCGTTTTGCGCGGCATCGGTTTTTTTTCCAGTAATCATAGCCCCGATTAAGGGAATTTTGCGTCCAAATTGATACCAAAGGATGGCCAGGATATGAATCCCAGCTATGCCTAAAATAACGTTGAATATTTGATGGTGTAAACCGTCCAACCAACTCTGTGTATCGCTGCTCACCGCTGACATATAAGGTCCAGAAGCAAGCACATCATCACTTGCAAATAAACCTGTGATGGCTTGAGCCCCTACAATTAAGATGACTGCTGGAACGATTAAACCACCCAATGGATTGTGACCAGTGAAATGAGGGTTTTTGGCTTTCAAAAAAGCTACCAAATACTGCCAGATAGCCTTCGGAGGATAGATGAAATTACTAAATCTTGCGTATTTTGGACCAACTAACCCCCACATTAAACGGAAGATAATGAGTCCTAGAGTGAAGTATCCAATATAAAAATGAATATCCATATACTCGCTACCTAATTCAGCCGTTATCCATTGGGATACCAAAGCTAAAACCAATAACCAGTGAAAAAGCCTAAGCGGAATATCCCAAATTAATTTCTTTTGCATTTTGATTTTTCTCCAAAGAGGTACCAATATCCTCACATTATCTAAGATCAGTTATACTCTTTTTATATTACATCCAAGAACGTTTTAGCTTAGAGACAATAAACAAGGCATTGCCTAAAATTCGTTTCGCATCATTTTGATTGATAAAAGGAATTCTCAGAGCGCCGGATGCCATAATGATATTAATAGTGGCTATTTCATGCCTTCTCATCATACGGCTTTGTATAAATTGTGTTTGTTGTACTTTATATTTTGGGAAACTGTAAAAATCGACTCCAAATAATCCTTTTCTAAGATAAATATATTCGTCATCATCAGCATACCCCCAGCGTTTCCATCGACAATATATCAAAAATACGATAAATCCACTTAGCAACTGGGTTACTAAAATACCTAAAATCCCTGATTTTGAAAAAGTTATTGCGCTTACGAGCAGATTAAAAGGGATTAACCACAAAAGCTGTCTAAAAATAAATCGTTTACTGATGGCAAGAAAGCTAATGTCATGTAATTTATTATTCGGTAACGCATCCTTGACGATGCTATGCGCTTCATCTTGCGTCACTGAAGGTACTAATATTCTGTTACTATTGGCCTGCAATTGGTTAGAATTTTGCTCTGTGCTGCTATTCTGTTTTAATTCCAAATTGACCCTGCCGAGAATCACATCTAACCAATCTTGTTTTAACGCTATTACTTGAAGGCGCGAACGTTTCATGGTGACTTCTTGTTTAGTGAATAAGCCACTTCGACGAATATATCTGTCTGTGGTTTTCGCCAACGAATAATCGTAAAATAAAACGATTGAGCCAACTACGGATATCAAAGTAATAATCAAAGTTGCAAAAAGAACTAGCGAAAAAAATGCTAACCCTAACTGCCAAATTGCCTGTGACTGTGCGTCAAAATAACGTTCATAATCAAAACCTAATTGCTCTGCCAATGAGGCTAAATAGGCGGCTAAGTTGTCATAAAATGGTGCTAGTGCACCAATAATAATCCACACTCGATTGTTAGTAATACCGTGTAAAATCAGATCTTTAATTGAACGTGTATTGAGAATTTGTTCGCTTTCAATTCCCACATTAGGTTGCTCTAAAAGAGTCTTGTCTTCATCAGCTTGCCGTTCGGTTGGCGTATTGTGTGTTTTACCCTTTGCAAGGATGGATTGTTTTAACTTTTCAGCAAAATCCACAGGTAATGCAACTATTTTTGCTTCTTGTTTCGTCGAGCCAGCAGTATCGAGTTGCAAACAACAGGTATGGGTTAGCCGGTAGTAAAGCGGCCTTTCAATGGTGACGTTTTGAATTCTAGAAAAAGGCAAATCAATATGGGTTTTAGAGAACACACCAGAGCGGATTTCAACCGTTTCATCAATCAATCGAAATGAATAAAAGAAGTATTGCAGCCAAGATGAAACACTGATTAAAGCTAAAATTCCCACAATGATTGGGACCCAGATTTGCGGGTTCTCTTGCACCGTAGAGTAGCTTATGGCAATGGCTGGCAGCAAATAGATAACATTATTGGCCGCTAATTTAATCCCACTTGCAATAAAATATAACACCGCAATGGGGGACAGTTTCTGCCAACGGTGAGTATTGAGTGTGGCATTTTCTCCCTCATTATCCATCACTTTGAACACCTTTATGATCCAAGATGAATTGCCTGATTTTTTGTGCATCATCAAGACTTAAACCAGGTATTTCAAACGTGTGCATTGCGCCCCCAGCACTAAAAACCTGTAATGAAGCCAATTTAAAGGTTCTCTCCAGTGGGCCTCGTTTTAACTCAACGTGTTGTATCCGTAGTATCGGCTGACTATAAATTTTACGAAATATTACCCCGCAGGCGAAATGCAAATCAGTGTCTGTTAAACAATATTGTTTGCATGGAATAGCTATATATAAATAGAGGCTAATTAGAATTGCGACTAAAAACGCAATACCAAGTCCCAGCGGATAGACTGCGATTAGCTCGGGGTGAATATCAATAAACGGCTGCCATCGGGTTAACGACATAACTAACATAAACATCAAGAAAAACAGCCAAGTAGAGCAGATAACCATGGGTCTATAACGGCTATTTAGAGGTTCAAAATCAATTTCTAATGGATCGGGTAAAGTGGATGTTTCTATTAGTTGATAAGACACAATCATACGGCAACATTAATTTAATTTACCCTAATGTAGCGGAATCAGAGTTTGAATCAATATATATCAGGTTACAAAATCTTAATCAGCTTAAAAACTGCTATGAAGATTTCCAATCAAATATAACTTATCGCTTTTTTACTGCTGCAAATTAGGTGTTTATATTGCACAATATTCAATAGTATTTATCTAATTGAAATGAGTAGAAAATGACAGGAATTGGTATTTTGGGAGCCAATGGCCGAATGGGCCGTGTATTAATAGATGCCGCCCATTTAGATGATAACGTGAATTTGGCCGCAGCTTCTGTGCGAGAAGGTTCGCAATGGATTGGAATGGACGCTGGCGAGTTAGCCGGTATTGGTAAACAAAATCTTAGCATTACAGCAAGTTTAGACCAACAAGCACCTGAGATAGACGTCGTCATCGATTTTACGCTGCCCGATGTGCTTGAACAAAATTTAGCTTGGTGCGTGGCAAATAATAAAGCCATTGTGATTGGCACCACTGGACTGAACGATAATCAAAAAGCGCTGTTGCAAAATGCGGCTACTAAGATTCCAGTTGTGTTTGCGGCGAACTACAGTGTAGGCGTTAATCTTATGTTGAATTTGGTTCGTCAGGCGGCAAAAACAATGGGCGATACAGCAGACATCGAAATTCTTGAAGCCCATCATCGTTTTAAAAAAGATGCGCCATCTGGAACTGCTATGGCAATTGGAGAGGCTATCGCTGACGAAATTGGCCGTGATTTAAAGCAATGTGCCGTGTACGGAAGGGAAGGTGACACTGGTGAGCGCAAACATGAAACAATTGGATTTGCTACCGTCAGAGCGGGCGACGTGGTTGGTGAACACACAGCGTTATTCGCAGATATTGGTGAGCGACTAGAGATCACTCACAAAGCTTCTAGTCGATTGACCTTTGCTAAAGGTGCGATAACCGCTGCTAAATGGCTGGTTGGCAAACCTGCCGGACTATATTCTATGCAGGATGTGCTGGGGTTTAATTAATCTGAACTAAAATAGTGGGTAAAAATTAAGTGGCGTTTACCGGTTGCTTAATTTGACGTTTTAATGACTTACCTACGAATTTTGAATCAAATGCTCATTTTAGTAATTTTTCTACATTCTAATGGATCAAATAAAACCATTAGTGTATGATCTCGGGAATTTGCCAAATTTTCGGATGAGATGTGCTTAATCTCCCGAAAATACTAGCGGTGATGAGGTAAACGGGATATAAATTAATAATTTCAACCCGTTTTTTATAGGGTTTTGATGCTTAGCTTGCAAAAAAACCTTGGGTTGTCCTTAATTAGGAGGTTGACTTGGCTATTTCTGCTCTTTTGGTGCTAGAAGACGGTTCTGTTTTCAAAGGCACATCAATTGGAGCTTCTGGTGTTTCTGTCGGTGAAGTGGTGTTTAATACATCAATGACAGGCTATCAGGAGATTTTGACTGACCCTTCATATGCTGAACAAATTATTACCTTAACTTATCCTCATATAGGTAATACCGGTACTAATGAAGAAGATGTTGAATCCACAAAAATTTGGGCTAAAGGCCTAATTATTCGAGACCTTCCTTTATTAGCTAGTAACTTCCGTAATCAATCTTCTCTTTCTGACTATTTGAAACATAACAATATTTTAGGCATTGCCGATATTGATACTCGTCGATTGACACGCATCCTTCGAGACAAAGGCGCGCTTAAAGGTTGCATTGTCACTGTTGATGATTTTAATCAAGATGATGTTTCTGAAGCCTTAAGTGCTGCTCAAGCGTTTCCGGGTTTGAAAGGAATGGATCTAGCGAAAGTGGTGACTACAGATAAAGCATATCCATGGCAAGATGGTGTGTGGTCTTTAGAAACCGGATATGCGAAAAATGTAGAAGATTGTAAGTTTCATGTAGTTGCTTATGATTTTGGTGCGAAACACAATATATTGCGCATGTTAGTAGATAGAAGTTGCCGCTTAACTGTGGTGCCAGCTACAACACCCGCCGAAGAAGTGTTAGCAATGCAGCCAGATGGAATATTTTTATCCAATGGCCCTGGTGATCCTGAACCTTGTGATTACGCTATTGCCGCTATCAAAACTTTCTTGGAAACCGAAATTCCTATTTTTGGTATTTGTTTAGGTCACCAATTGTTGGCGTTAGCCAGTGGTGCAAAAACAGAAAAAATGAAGTTTGGTCATCATGGCGCAAATCATCCGGTTAAAGACTTAAAGCGTGATGTGGTAATGATTACCAGCCAAAACCACGGTTTTGCAGTGGACGAGTCTTCTTTGCCAGATAATTTGGATGTGACACACGTATCTTTGTTTGATAAGTCGTTGCAAGGCATACACAGAAATGACAAACCGGCATTTAGCTTTCAAGGGCATCCTGAAGCAAGTCCAGGTCCCCATGATGCAGCTCCCTTGTTTGATCATTTTATTGAGCTGATAGAAAAATCAAAATCAGCAACTACTTCAATTTCAGCTTGATACTTAGAGAAAGAATACTATGCCAAAACGTACTGATTTAAAAAGCATTCTGATTCTGGGCGCGGGTCCAATTGTAATTGGCCAGGCATGCGAATTTGATTATTCAGGAGCTCAAGCCTGTAAAGCCCTACGTGAAGAAGGGTATAGAGTTATTCTAGTCAATTCCAATCCTGCTACCATTATGACAGACCCGGAAATGGCTGATGCGACTTACATTGAACCCATCCATTGGGAAGTGGTAAAACGCATAATTGAAAAAGAACGCCCAGACGCAATTTTACCTACTATGGGTGGTCAAACGGCACTTAACTGCGCCCTTGATTTGAACAAACATGGTGTATTGGAAGAGTACTCTGTTGAGATGATTGGCGCGACAGCCGATGCAATTGATAAAGCAGAAGACCGTGAGCGTTTTGATAAGGCGATGAAATCAATTGGTTTGGCTTGTCCAAGAGCTGAAATCGCACATACCATCGAACAAGCTCATGATGTGCTGAGTCGTATTGGTTTTCCTTGTATAATCAGACCTTCGTTCACTATGGGCGGCTCCGGTGGCGGTATCGCCTATAACGTTGATGAGTTTGATGAGATTTGTCGCCGCGGGTTAGACCTTTCACCAACCAGTGAGCTACTCATTGATGAATCGCTAATTGGTTGGAAAGAATACGAAATGGAAGTGGTACGAGATAAAAGCGATAATTGTATTATTGTTTGTACCATCGAAAACTTCGATCCAATGGGTGTTCATACTGGTGATTCAATAACGGTTGCACCAGCGCAAACCCTGACAGATAAAGAATTTCAAATCATGCGTAATGCAGCAATGGCAGTATTGCGTGAGATTGGTGTTGAAACCGGCGGTTCAAACGTACAGTTTGGTGTTGACCCAAAAACTGGCCGCATGGTTATCATAGAAATGAATCCTCGAGTGTCTAGATCTTCTGCACTAGCGTCGAAGGCCACAGGTTTTCCAATTGCGAAAGTTGCGGCTAAATTAGCGGTTGGCTACACCTTAGATGAACTGGCAAATGATATTACTGGTGGTTTAACCCCAGCATCGTTTGAGCCTGCGATTGACTATGTTGTCACTAAAATCCCTCGTTTTAACTTCGAAAAATTCGCTGGTGCTAATGATCGCTTAACCACACAGATGAAATCTGTCGGTGAAGTGATGGCAATTGGCCGTAATCAGCAAGAGTCTTTGCAAAAAGCGTTACGAGGCCTAGAAGTTGGCGTTAATGGCTTAAACCCGATCATCGATATTGAAGATCCGGAAAGTGAAGCGATTATTATCCGCGAGCTCAGAGAACCAGGCGCAGAGCGCATTTGGTATATTGCTGATGCAATGAGAATGGGCATGTCAGTTGAGCAAGTTTTCTCACTGACCAACATTGATCGTTGGTATTTGGTTCAGATTGAAGACCTTGTGAACCTTGAAAAACAGGTGGCTGAAATTGGCCTATCCGGGATCGATTATGACTTGATGCGCACCTTAAAACGCAAAGGGTTTGCTGATTCTCGTTTGGCTGAGTTAACTAATGTCGCCGAAAGTGACGTGCGTGAACTTAGACACTCGATGGAAATCACACCTGTTTATAAGCGCGTAGATACCTGTGCAGCGGAGTTTTCGACTAGTACAGCTTACATGTATTCAACTTATGATGAAGAATGTGAAGCTAATCCATCGGATAAAGATAAGATTATGGTGTTGGGCGGCGGTCCTAACCGAATAGGTCAAGGTATCGAATTTGACTACTGTTGTGTTCATGCAGCGCTAGCAATGCGTGAAGATGGCTATGAAACTATCATGGTTAACTGTAACCCAGAAACGGTTTCTACTGATTATGATACGTCTGACCGGTTATACTTTGAATCCGTTACCTTAGAAGATGTGCTCGAAATTGTGCGTATCGAAAAGCCTAAGGGCGTCATAGTGCAGTATGGTGGCCAAACACCATTGAAACTCGCTCGCGAGTTAGAAGCTGCCGGCGTGCCAATTATTGGTACATCTCCTGATGCTATCGATAGAGCTGAAGATCGTGAACGCTTCCAACATATGGTCAATAAATTAAACCTAAAACAACCCGCAAATAGCACCGTTAGCAACATGGAGCAGGCGTTGGTTGAAGCTGAAAAAATTGGTTTTCCATTAGTTGTTCGTCCGTCTTATGTTCTAGGTGGTCGTGCAATGGAAATTGTTTACGACTTAAAAGATTTAAAACGATACTTGAATGAAGCTGTGAAAGTTTCAAATGACTCTCCAGTGTTACTTGACCGTTTCCTTGATGATGCCATTGAAGTTGATATCGACGCCATGTGTGATGGTGAAAACGTGGTAATCGGCGGAATTATGGAGCATATAGAACAAGCTGGAGTTCACTCTGGTGATTCTGCCTGTTCCTTACCGCCATACTCATTGAGTCAAGAAATCCAAGACGTAATGCGTAAGCAAGTTAAAGATATGGCCCTAGAACTAGGTGTTGTGGGTTTGATGAATACACAATTTGCCGTGAAAAATGGCGAAGTGTACTTAATTGAAGTAAACCCGCGCGCTGCTCGTACTGTTCCGTTTGTATCTAAAGCAACAGGAATGGCGCTTGCAAAAATAGGCGCTCGTGCAATGGTTGGTCAATCACTTCCTTCACAAGGGGTAACGGAGGAAATTATCCCGCCGTTTTATTCTGTCAAAGAAGTTGTTCTGCCGTTTGCTAAGTTTCAAGGTGTTGATCCTTTGTTGGGCCCAGAAATGCGTTCAACAGGTGAAGTGATGGGAGTAGGGGATACCTTTGAAGAAGCCTACGCCAAAGCTAACTTAGGCGCTGGTGCGCCCATTCCGCAGAAAGGTAAAGCGCTGATTTCAGTTCGTCACAATGACAAAAAACGCGTTGTTGAACTTGCCCGTAAAATGATTGAGAAAGGCTTCAGTTTAGAGGCTACCTCGGGTACTGCAAAAGAGTTAAACGATGTTGGAATTGCCTGTAGTGTGGTTAATAAACTTACAGAAGGTCGTCCAAACATTGTTGACGCCATTAAAAATGGTGAATATTGTTATATTGTGAATACTACTGAGGGACGCAAAGCGATAAATGATTCCGTTTATATTCGTCGTGAAGCATTGCTCAATAAAATCACCTATACCACAACTTTGAATGCAGCATTTGCGACAGTAAATGCCCAAACTGCAGATGATCGCGCGAAAGTAAACTCGGTCCAATCTTTACACCAGAGAGTTAACGAACGCTAAACTTGTGGTAAACTAAGCAAAATTTCTAGTAATAAAAGTGCGCATTCACTGCGCACTTTTTAATTAACCTCAACATAAACAAAAGCACATATAAGTGAGCGTTGATCAATGAATCAATATCCAATGACAGCAAAAGGCGCAGAAATGTTGCGCGCAGAGCTTAATGAACTTAAATCTGTTAAGCGTCCACAAATCATTCAATCCATAGCGGAAGCTAGGGAGCATGGTGATTTAAAAGAAAATGCCGAATATCATGCAGCCCGCGAACAACAGAGTTTTTGTGAAGGCCGCATTCAGGATATCGAAGGTAAGTTATCTAATGCACAAATTATTGATGTAACTAAAATAACAAACAATGGAAAAGTTATTTTTGGGGCAACAGTCACTATCATCAATGTTGAATCTGATGAAGAAACAACCTATAAAATCGTAGGTGATGATGAGGCAGACATTAAAAATAATCTAATCTCTGTGAATTCACCTATCGCCCGTGGTTTGATAGGTAAAGAAGAAGACGACATTGTTACAATTCAAACTCCTGCAGGCACTGTAGAATATGAAGTGTGTCAGGTCGAATATATTTAAGTTTGAATTCTCAGGCGGCGGCAATTTAAGCTAAAGTTTGATTTAAATTGAATATTCAGTGCTGCGGCTGGTTTTTGCTTCTACACTACCAGCCAACGCGCCTTGCTTAGTTAGCAAAACCTCAAATTTTAAAACGCTATCAATTAAAACGTTATCAAGTAAAATACTATCAATCTTTGCGTTTAGTGTAGTCTCTCCAAGCCCATCCTAAAGCGATCAAGCTCAAAATCCATAGCGGCAAGTCTTGCCACTTTCTGTAGGGTGTAAAGCCTGTTGTACTGGCTATTTCAGCCGATAATACACCTGCCTTAAATTGCGGAAGTCGACTAATTATTGTTCCGTCGTAACCGATGAAGGCAGTAATACCATTGTTCGTTGCCCGTAAAACTGGAATGCCAAACTCTTTTGCTCTGACTTGGGCAATTTCAAGGTGCTGATCGGGACCATGGGAATGACCAAACCAAGCATCATTACTCACAGTGATGATGAAATCGGTTTCAGTTGTTAAATTTGCAGCGATTTGCCTAGGAAATGCAATCTCAAAACAAATCGCAGGAGCCAAATTGATGCCATTTGAGACCAGATTCGATTGCAAATAATCACCTCTGGTAAAGGATGACATCGGTAAATCAAAAATCGGTGCAAGTTGTCTTAGCCAACTTTCAAACGGAATAAATTCGCCAAATGGCAGCAAATGATGCTTATCGTATCTGTTTGAGTGCAAATAATGATATTGTCCCTGCGTATCCTCAGGCAGCTTTTTACCTATGGCAATGAGGTTATTAAACGCTTGTCGTGAGTCATAATCGTAGTTGACTATACCGGTGATTAACCCTGTATCCTGCTCGGTTGCTTGGCTATCTAATTGACGCAAAAAGGATTCCGCAGTTGATTCTAATTGGGGAATAGCCGCTTCAGGCCAAATAATGAGTTGATTCTGCCAATGACCTTCGGTCAATTTGCGGTATTTTTCCATGGTCGGAGCTTCTTCTTCTGGAGCCCAGCGCATTTCTTGTTTTATATTGCCTTGCACCATTGCAATGGAGACTGTGCTTGCCTTGGGCGTCACCCAATTAACAGAGTTTAATGCCCATCCGCCTATAAATATGATTGAAGCTAAGGCAATGGTAGGAATATAAACCTTTTGTTTTATACTTAATGCGCATGAGACTGCTAAAGCGATTAAAATAACACTCAGTCCCGTCTCACCGACAACCGGTATCCAGCCGGAAAGGGGACCAAGAAGTTGACTGTAACCAATAGATAACCAAGGAAATCCAGTAAATAACCAACTTCGAATAAATTCGCTTATAAACCAAATAAAAGGTGCCAACAATGGCCAGTAACGCAGTTTGCAATATCGTTTGAGCACAAACGCGAACAATCCCGGATACAAGGCTAAAAAACTGCAGAGCAGAACCATAAGCCCTACTGAGCCAATCAAGGGGAGTCCACCAAAGTCTGCAATACTTACGTGAACCCACGAAATACCGGCACCAAACCAACCTAAACCAAATGCAAAGCCGGTTTTAAATCCCGATTTACTGACTAATAAACGATAAAAGAACCCAGTTAATAAAATGGGCGTTAAAAACCAAAGCGAAAAAGGTGCATAACTGAACGTCATTAACGCACCCAATAAAATAACACCAATATAATGCAGCATGGTTTTTAACACTTAGTCTTCTTTGTTGGGTAAGGTCACTTTCAGTTGTAACAATCGACGTTTATCTGAATTAGTAATTTTAAATATCAGACCTTCAATTTCAATCTCGTCATCCGTCATTGGCATATGCCCAAATGCTTTCAAAACTATGCCACCAATGGTATCGGCTTGTTCAACATCATAGTGGGTTTCAAAGAATTGATTGAAATCTTCGATTGGTGTGAGTGCTTTAACAGAGTATGTGTAAGTATTTAGAGGACGAATATCGTCAGAATCATTTTCTTCGATATCATGTTCGTCTTCTATCTCGCCTACAATCAACTCTAGAATATCTTCTATCGTAACAAGACCTGACACGCCACCGTATTCATCTACCACTATCGCCATATGATAACGTTGCTGCCTGAACTCTTTGAGCAAAACGTCAACACGTTTACTTTCAGGTACAATAACAGCTGGTCGTAATACGTCTTTTAGGTGAAATTCCTTTCCAGGGATGAATGCATAAGCAAGTAGGTCTTTGGCTAAAGAATTCCTTCAATGTGATCTTTGTCTTCGTTGATTACTGGGAATCGAGAGTGAGCAGACTCCAGCATCACCGGTAGAAATTCTTCTACTGACTCGTCAACATTAATGGTCATCATTTGCGCTCTAGGGATCATGATGTCCCTTACACGCATTTCATTGACGCCCATCACACCTTCAATCATCTCTCTGGTCTGCGGGTCAATTACTTCTCGTTGCTCTGCATCGGATATAATATCAACCAATGCTTCTTTACTTTTCGGTTCTGCGTTAAAAGTTTGTACTAGTTTATCTAGCCAGCTTTTATTCGTAGAACCGCTAGTAGAGTGGGGGTTGTCTTCGCTCATAATATCTTTTTTAGGTTCCTTGGATCACTATATTTAATGATCTTGATAGGGGTCGTCAATGCCTAATTTTGTTAAAATTTGCACTTCTAGACTTTCCATTATTTCTGCATCCTGATCATCTACATGGTCAAACCCAAGTAAATGGAGGCTTCCATGGACAATCATATGTGCCCAGTGATCGGATAATAGTTTATTTTGTTGCTCAGCTTCTTTTTCAACTATGTCTGCGCAAACGACTAAATCGCCTAATAAATTAAGTTCTATTTCAGCCGGGGCCTCAAACGGAAAGGATAATATATTGGTGGGTTTGTCTTTTTCACGGTATGTCGCGTTTAAATTTTGGCTTTCTTCAGGTGTCACGATTCTAATCGTTAACTCTGTTTCATCGATTTGTTGATCGGCTAACGCGAATTTAACCCACTGCTCGAATTGTTGAGCTGTTGGGAGGTTGTTATTTTCGCAAGCAATTTGGATATCTAGGTCAATATTCACTTAATCGGCTTCTCATTTTCACCTTTAGCGCTTTGCTCTGCTTGTTTTTGCAATTTAGCTTTTTCTTGAGCAGACTCAAATTCTTCATATGCTCGAACGATTCGCGCGACCACGGGATGCCGAACTACATCGTTAGCAGTGAAAAAGTTAAAGGAAATATCTTGAACGTCCTTTAATACGTCTATGGTGTGACGCAATCCAGAGCGTACCCCTCTTGGTAAGTCTATTTGCGTAATGTCACCGGTAATCACCGCACGTGAATTGAAACCAATACGAGTTAAGAACATTTTCATTTGTTCTACAGTGGTGTTTTGACTTTCATCTAAGATGATAAAAGCGTCATTTAATGTTCGGCCACGCATGTAAGCTAAAGGCGCTACTTCGATAACATTACGTTCGATAAGTTTTTCAACTTTTTCAAATCCTAACATTTCGAAAAGGGCGTCATACAGAGGGCGAAGATAAGGATCAACTTTTTGAGATAGATCACCGGGTAAAAACCCGAGTTTTTCACCCGCTTCAACTGCTGGTCGAGTTAGCAGGATTCGGCGGATTTCTTGGCGTTCCAATGCATCAACAGCACAAGCAACCGCTAAATAGGTTTTACCTGTACCAGCTGGGCCCACACCGAAACTGATGTCATGGTTTAATATATTAGACACATATTGGCTCTGATTGGGGTTTCTTGGTTTGATCACGCCCCTACGAGTTTTAATATGTACTTCTTTGCCGTAATGTCCCGCTTCCGCTCTTTCAAGGCATTTTGCTTCTTGAATGGCTAAGTGAACCTGATCAGATTCCAACATTGGAATCTTACCTTTAATAGGTTGAGTTTCGATATAAAGCAATTTAAGTAATTCGGCCGCACCGTTACTTTGTAAAGGATCGCCTATCACTTTAAATTCATTATTGCGATATGTGATTTCAACCCCTAAACGGCGTTCTATTTGCTTTATGTTGTCATCTAATGGTCCGCACAAACTTGATAGACGTTTGTGATCGGCTGGTTCTAAAAACACTTCGCTGCTGACAATAGTACTCAAAATTGAATTTTACCTTTTTGACTAGTTTAATGTGATGTTGGCGAAAATTTCTGTACACCTAATGCATCTTCTTGAATTGTCTGTTTTGACAAGATAGATTTAGGTGCAACACTGACTCTCAAGCCCATATCTTTTTCACGTCTGACAACGTCTCCTCGCAATGAGTTCGCGAACACGTCAGTAATTTTGACATCGATGAATTCACCAATCATGTCAGGTGTACCTTCGAAGTTTACAACACGATTATTTTCAGTACGGCCAGACAACTCCATTGGATTCTTTTTCGATGGGCCTTCAACTAATATACGTTGTTCCGTGTGAAGCATATTTCTGGCTATTCGCAAGGCCTGTTGATTAATTCTACTTTGTAAAATTTGCAGACGTTGTTTTTTGGTTTCTTCGCTGACGTCATCTGGCAAGTCGGCCGCAGGCGTACCTGGTCGTGCGCTATAGATGAAACTAAAACTCATATCAAAATCTATTGCTTGGATTAAATCCATTGTCGCTTGAAAGTCTTCATCTGTTTCTCCGGGGAAACCAATAATAAAGTCTGAGGACATACAAAGATTAGGGCGAATTTTTTTAAGTCGACGAATTTTTGATTTAAATTCGATAGCTGTATGGCCACGTTTCATCAAATTTAAAATTCGGTCTGCGCCGCTTTGCACAGGAAGATGCAGGTGATCAACCAATTCTGGAATCGACGCGTAGGCTTCAATCAAATCATCAGTAAACTCAACCGGATGAGACGTTGTATAACGAATTCTATCGATGCCATCGATGGAGGCAATTAATTCAAGTAATTCGGCAAAGTTGCAAATGCTTTCATCGAAATGAGGTCCTCTAAATGCATTTACATTTTGACCAAGTAGATTTACCTCGCGAACACCTTGTTCAGCTAGTTGCGCTACTTCGAGTAACACATCATCAACCGGACGGCTTACTTCTTCGCCTCGTGTATAAGGTACAACGCAAAAACTGCAGTATTTGGAACATCCTTCCATAATAGAAACAAATGCGCTTGGACCATCTGCCCGTGGTTCCGGTAGACGGTCAAATTTTTCAATCTCAGGGAAACTGACATCAATAACTGATTTTGAGCCACCTTTTATCTGGTTGATCATCTCTGGCAATCGATGCAATGTTTGCGGGCCAAAAATCAAATCCACAAAAGGTGCTCGTTGTCTTATCGTGGTGCCTTCTTGTGAGGCAACACAACCACCCACACCGATAATCAATTCAGGCTTGTGTTTTTTTAAGTTTTTCCAGCGCCCCAATTGATGGAATACTTTTTCTTGGGCTTTTTCGCGAATAGAGCAGGTGTTCAACAAGATAACATCAGCATCTTCTGCTTCGTCAGCAAGCTCATAACCATGAGTAGCATCAAGTAGATCGGCCATTTTTTCCGAATCATACTCGTTCATTTGACAGCCCCACGTTTTAATGTATAACTTTTTGCTCATATTGCGTTTTTAAACCCTAATTTTTATATGCCATTTAGACGCCACCATCGACTGACTATGCTAGACAAATTTGTTACAAACTGGCTAAACCGAACCGCTTATTTTAACGTTATTTGTTGATTGGATCTAGCTTTCATCTGTTATTTAACTGCGGCGCGATCATGTCCCCTAATTTATTTAATTTTTTACTGATTAAACTGGATTTATTTCAGTATGATATAGCCATCAAAAGTAATTCAGCGTGATTAAAAAATATGTTTGATGTAGGTATTGTTGGTGGAGGAATGGTGGGTGCTGCAACTGCTGTAGGACTTGCTCAGCAGGGGCTCGATGTTGTTATATTTGAAGCGAAATTACCCGAAGCGTACTCTCCTGAACAGCCGCCAGATATGCGAGTATCCGCCATTAACATTAATGCTTATTCATTATTGAATTCTTTGGGAGCTTGGCGAGATGTTCAATCCATGCGCTTTTGCCCATTTAAAAAAATGTTAGTGTGGGAAAGCGACAAGGGCGCGACGCAATTTGATTGTAATGAAATAAATCAGCAGCAACTGGGTTTCATTATTGAGAATAGATTAATTCAGTTGGCATTGCTAAATCGTATTCATTCCTTGCCAAATATTACCTTGGTAAGTGGGGCAACGATTAAAGAAATTCAAAACGGTGTACCCAATATCATTAATACCGCTGATAATTCATCTTACCAATGTACTATTTTAGTCGGGGCGGATGGGGCAAATTCGCAGGTGAGAAGTAGCTTGAATATTGGTCAACAAGGCTGGCAGTATAAGCAACATGCGATGGGCATCAACATCAAATTGGCGGACGCTAAACAGCAAGATATAACCTGGCAGAAATTTAAACCCTCAGGCCCTTTGGCATTCCTACCGTTGTATGATGGTTTTGCTTCATTGGTTTGGTATGACTCAGCGGATAAAATTGCAGAGTTAAAACGTCTGAATCTAAGTAATTTGAAAACCCAAATTATGGCGAATTTTCCTAAAAAACTTGGCGATTTTGAGATACTTCAAAGCGCTAGTTTTCCATTAACACGGATGCATGCAAATCAATATTGCAAAGGTAATTCAGTATTAATCGGCGACGCAGCGCACACCATTAATCCATTAGCAGGACAAGGCGTGAATTTAGGTTTTCGTGATGTGTCTGCACTTTTAGAATGTTTGAGTAACTGGGATAAACAAGCAACCTCAGTGCAGCCATTATTAAAACAATATGAAAATAAACGAAAATCATCGAATTTATTAATGATGTCGACTATGGATGCAATTTACGCGGCATTTAGCAATGATAACTTGCCTTTGAAACTACTCAGAAACCTTGGTTTGAGTTTGGCTGACAATGCCGGACCAATTAAAAAACAAGTTATGAAGGTAGCATTAGGATTGACCTAAACCAGCGCCAATCCTGTAGGGAAGGGGGTTATTTCCCCCAGATTCCTTTTTCAGTTTCGCCTTGGATCTCACAGTCACCATTTAAGTATTCTGGTTTTTGACCTTTCTTACGTTTTTCAAAGTAATCCTGGCTGATTGAAACTATCGTAGGAGTCATTAACACTATGGCGATAATATTAATAAATGTCATCAAGCCTAACGCCATATCGGCCATTGCCCAGACTTTTGGTAATGAGGCCATTGAACCCCAAAAAATCATCAAAAGATAACCGCCCGTGTATACCCAGCGTCCGACTTTATTGTCTAATTTAAACATGTGGAGATTACTTTCTCCATACGCATAATTGGCAACAACAGACGTAAATGCGAATAAACTAATGGCTGCCGCAACAAAATCACCGCCAAATTCACCTAAGTGACTGCCCATCGCATCTTGGGTTAAACGTATACCTTCCATCTGCTCACTACTTGAACCACCTGCTAACAATATGACAATGGCTGTGCAAGTACATAAGATCATTGTATCTATAAAGACACCGAGCATTTGTACATAACCCTGTGAAACAGGGTGGTTAGGATTCGGTGATGCTCCAGCTGCTGCATGGGGTACACTTCCAGATCCGGCTTCGTTCGAATAAAGCCCTCGTTGTATACCATTCTTTATTGCTGCACCTAAGGCCCCAGCCGCAGCTTCGTGTAAACCGAAGGCTGATGAAATTATGTCTGAAAGCATAGCAGGGACAAGTTCGTAATTAGCGATGGCAATTCCCAAGGTTACCAAAACATATGTAATGGCCATAAAAGGCACTATCCATTCGGCGAATCTGGCAATAGCGCGAAGGCCGCCAACGACTATCATACCGGCCATTAGGATAATCACTAGACCTGAATAATGGGTCGGAATTTCATAGGCGTGATTTAAAGCGTCAGTAATAGTGTTTGCTTGTACGGCGCTAAAAATAAATCCATATCCCAAAAACAGAAATAATGAAAATAGCACCGCTAACCAGCGTTTATTGAGACCTTGTTGAATGTAGTAGGCGGGACCGCCTCGGAATTCACCATTTATATCTCGGACTTTATAAAGTTGGCCCAAAACGCTTTCTGCGAAGCCTGTTGCCATACCAAGCAAGGCAATCATCCACATCCAGAAAATCGAACCTGAGCCACCGAGTGAAATGGCAACCGCGACGCCAGCCAAATTTCCGGTGCCTACTCGAGCGGATAGGCTGGTACACAATGCTTGAAATGAACTAATTCCTGAGGCATCACTTTGGGTACTGTTTTTCATGATGCTAAACATGTGCCCGAAATGTCGGAATTGTAAAAAACCTAACCTGACAGTGAACCATACTCCAGCAAATACCAACATGACTGCAAGTATAGGAAAGTAAAAATTAGATTGCTCCCCTTCGGTTTCCCATAAAACACTTAACCCTCTGTTCCATAATAGATCGTTTATGAAACTTACAATGTCGTTTATCACTCGAATCCTTGCCCATTTATAATTTTTATAGCTGCAGTTTGAAGTGATCTAGTTCTTATGTAAAGAGAAGGAGGGCTATCATTTGACAACAAATAAAAAAGCCCAAGACAAAATCTTGGGCTTAAATATGGCTGGGGTAGCTGGATTTGAACCAACGAATGGCGGGATCAAAACCCGCTGCCTTACCGCTTGGCTATACCCCAAATGGCAGCAAGTGCAAATGCACTTGCTACGCAAAAGATGGCTGGGGTAGCTGGATTTGAACCAACGAATGGCGGGATCAAAACCCGCTGCCTTACCGCTTGGCTATACCCCAACAAAGATGGTGCGGAAGGAGAGACTTGAACTCTCACGCCGTGAAGCACTGGAACCTAAATCCAGCGTGTCTACCAATTCCACCACTTCCGCACATGCTTGTTCTAAAACAAGACTTGGTGGCTACGGCGGGACTCGAACCTGCGACCCCATCATTATGAGTGATGTGCTCTAACCAGCTGAGCTACGTAGCCATCTATCTTTGGGTACTCCGCTTTGGAGTGGCGCGTATTATGCTGATAAGGCATAAGGTCGTCAACCCTTTTTTTAACAGAATTGTTTGATTGCTCGATATCTAAGCAAAGCCAGTTAAAAAATCTACAACATGACACTTATTTGTACAAATGTATTGAATCTTTTTTAAATTAGTACTGTTTAATTCGATTTTTGAAGGATAGAAACTTTGCATTAAATTGAAAATAAAAACATAAAAAACGTTATTTTTAGATTGATTGCATGTTTTAGCAGTCATTTGTCGCACTGCTATACGCATTTTAGCTGTGATTTGGCAGATGCAACGGTCATTAGGTGAACAAATGATAATTGCCCTTTGCCTGACAACCAATTAACAGCTAGGTATATAAACCAAATGAAGTGTTATCGATTAAGAATATCGTCTTGTCATAAAACTCCTATATAAAGAATGGCAGACTAAAAATAGTTATCAATTGAAAAGACCGATAGAGAAGTTGCTTTTTGTATATTGTGTACAGCGATAAAAAAACCGAGCACTAATGGCTCGGTTTTTTAAAATTGATCGCCTGTTTAGACGAAACTAGCTATGTTAATACCGATTAAGCTTGGGTATTAATAACTGAACCTACACGTGAGTCAGGTGTAGGACTGTTTTGAGTCGAAGATGATTGAGACGGTGATTCAAGCTCGGCTTGACGTTGTTGAGTTTCAACCTGACGAGCTTGTTGCTGCGGAGCTGCTTGGGCAGCTGAACTGCTAGATGAAGAACCTACTTCCATTTTAATAATCCTCGTTGCTGATAACTATTGGTAAATATAGTACAAAAAATAACAGCATGCACTATTGTGAAATAAACAACTCTGTCAATCGCACAGCGCCTATAACAAGCTAATATGCTTACATTTAGTCAATCCATTGTTCTAATTGTTGTTGCATAAAATTCGCGATCATCGGTTGCGCTTGCAAATTAGGGTGGATGCCATCTTTTTGCATTAGTGATTTGTCTAAGGCAATTTCCTGTAAAAAGAACGGGATTAAAGGAATCTCATTTTCAACGGATAGCTCAGTGAACATGCCGGTGAACATTTGGTTATATCTGCGACCGTAATTAGTGGGTATCTGCATTTGCTGTAAAATTACCGAAAGCCCTTGCTGTTGAGCAATATCAATCATCTGTTGAATGTTGGCCTGCATTTTTTTCACTGGGTGACCTTGCAATCCGTCATTACCACCCAATTCAATGTATAAATGGGTAGGGGAGTGTTGATCGAGTAATCTGGGAAGCCGAGCTAAAGCACCGTCTGTCGTTTCACCGCTTATTGCGGCGTTTACAACGTTTATGCCTTGGTTTTGCCATGCATTTTGTAACAAACTAACCCAACCTTGTTCTTGCGTTAGCCCATAAGCAGCGCTTAAGCTATCTCCTAGAATCAGTATTTTTACCGATTGTGGATCGTCAGCTTGTTGAGCTTGCAAGTGATCTGAAATACTCAGTAAAAGTATAACTATTAACCCAACAATAAACAGACGATTTCTGTCTCTTTTAAACCATAAGTGCACTATGACAACAACTCCAAATGTAATGATAGAAACTAAACAAATCACCAAAGTAGTAAGTACGAGCGAAGGTGAACTTCAGATCCTTCAACCAATTAGTTTTAAAGTCAAGGCTGGTGAGTCGGTTGCCATTATTGGTGCGTCGGGTTCCGGTAAGTCTACACTGCTGAGTTTGTTAGCGGGTCTGGATCAGGTAACCGAAGGTGAGATCTTCTTGGCTGGTGCGCCTTTGCATTCTATGGATGAAGAACAGCGTGCTAGGCTACGGGGCGAAAAAGTTGGATTTATATTTCAAAGTTTTATGTTGGTGCAAAGCTTAACCGCATTGGAAAATATTATGCTTCCGGCTGAAATAGCGGGTTTAGATAATGCCAAACAGCTTGGTCAACAAATTCTTGAACAGGTCGGCTTGGGACATCGTGGCAATCACTATCCCAATCAATTGTCAGGCGGTGAGCAACAACGTGTAGCGATAGCACGTGCCTTTATCACTAAGCCTAAAATTTTATTTGCGGATGAACCAACCGGTAATTTGGATGCCGCTAATAGTGAAAAAGTAGAGTCTTTGTTGTTCGAGTTAAATAGAGACTCAGATACTACTTTAGTGCTTGTTACCCATGATCCCGTATTGGCGAAACAGTGTCAGCGTCAGTTGAGTATGCAAGCGGGTGTGTTAACTGAGGTTACCTCATCCGATTCACAATCAGACCAACAACAGCAGGCTAGTTAAACATGAAATATGGTTTTAATTTGGCTTGGCGTTTATTCAAGCACGAAGCTAAACGTGGCGAACTTACGATTATTTTGTTTGCGATTGTTTTGTCTGTGGCAGCGGTTTTGTCACTCTCATTATTCAGTGAACGACTTCAAGGTGCTCTGACGGCTAAATCTGCCGAGTTTATTGCCGCTGACAGGCTGTTAGAGTCAGATAAACCCGTTGATCCTAACTGGATTGCAAAAGCAAAAGAATTAGGCTTGCAAACCACCCAGCAAGTGTATGCCCGCTCCATGGTATTTGGTAACGAGCAAATGACTTTAACCAGCTTACGCGCTGCAGATGACGGTTATCCCTTAAAAGGTGAGTTAAAAACCTCAACAGAGCCTTTTGGTTTGGGTCAGGTGACTAAAAATTTACCGGCTTCTGGGGAAGCTTGGGCGGAGTCACTGTTGTTACAGAAACTCGGTTTAAAGCTTGGTGATAAAATTGAGGTGGGAGATAAGGAGTTCACTTTAACCCGAGTCATTACGGATGTGCCGGATTCTGGGTTTAGTGTGTTTGGTGGTAATCCGAAGGTATTGATAAGCCTTAACGATTTGGCTGCAACTCATATTACTGGCCCAGGTAGTCGAATTGATTACACCTACTTTTTCGTAGGGGATAGCGGTGACTTAGATGATTATTATGATTGGCTGCGACCTCAATTAAATCGAGAAATTCACTCTTGGCAATCGGTAGAAGATGACGACTCGCAACTTGGGCGTTCTGTAGGCAGAGCTGAGCAATACTTTTTACTTGCCAGTTTGTTAGCAATTGTATTGGCGGCAGTGTCTATTGCCGTTGCTGCTCAACGTTATAGCCAACGTCATTATGATCCCGTTGCGATCATGAAAACCCTGGGTGCGAGTAAACAATTAGTACAACGGGTTTATTTATATCAAATATCTTTTATCACCTTGTTGGGTATCTTAGTGGGGACGGTCGTCGGTTTTATCATTCAACAATTAGTCATTTTGGCGATTGCCGATAAAGTCAGTGTTTCCATCGATGTATGGCATTGGCGTCCTTTGGTCATTGCTGTTTTTACCGGAATGATTTGTGCGGTTTTGTTTTCACTTTATCCCTTGTTAAAATTGTTCTCGGTTCCGCCTTTGCGTGTACTCAGACGTGATTTAGGTGCTGGGATGAGTTCCAGAGTTCTGCAGTTTGCGGCCACGGGTTCAGCCATATTGATATTGATGTGGGCCTATAGCCAAAACTTGCAAATTAGCTTAATCCTGTTTGTTTCCGGTATCGTTTTAGTCTGTGCGTTGTTGGCCATCACTTATGGTTTGATCGCGGTTGGCAGAAAGTTAGGTCAAGGTAAAATGGGGGCGTGGCAGTTAGCTTGGGCGAGAATCAAAAGACGGGCTATGGATAACAGTGTGCAGCTGATTAGTTTTTCGGTCACTATTATGTTGTTACTTGTGGTTTTGGTTATGCGTAACGACATGGTCTCGCAGTGGCGCGACCAGCTACCGCAAGGCACTCCTAACTATTTCATGTCAAATATTACTGAGCAGCAACGTCCTGCATTAAATCAACATTTCGAACAGTTAGGTGTTAAAACCGATGTGTTTTATCCGGTTGTTAGGGCTAGGTTTGTGTCGATTAACGACGAAAAAATACGAACGGAGATCACTAAAGAAGATGAAGATAAACAAGATAGTGGCCGCAACGGACTAGGGCGAGAGGCTAATTTAACTTGGAGTAATCAACTCCAAAATGAAAACAAAATTGTTGCTGGAAAGTGGTTAGACGAATGGCAAACCGGAGATGAATATGGGGTATCTGTTGAGCAGAGGTTAGCGTCAAGATTAAATATTAAGTTAGATGACAAACTAACATTTAATATTGGTAGTGAAGTGATTAGCGTGAAAGTGACCAGTCTTCGCAGTGTCAATTGGCAGACCATGCAACCCAATTTCTTTTTTGTATTGCAGCCTGAAGCCATGCAGGCATTTCTACCCACTTACATCACTAGCTTTCATGTTCCAACAGAGCAAAAATCGAAAATAGCGCAGCTAATGCAGCCATTTTCCAGTGTCACCTTATTTGATGTAGACGCAAGAATTAATCAATTAAGAGCCATTGTTGATCAAGTCTCTGTGGCGGTTGAGTTTATTCTAGTGTTAGTGTTGATTGCCGGTTCTTTGGTGTTAATTGCGCAAGTTCAGGCGAGCATGGATGAGCGCCAGCAAGAGTTGGCCATTTTACGTACGCTAGGGGCCAAAGGCAGCTTGATCCGCGCCAGTGTTATTTATGAGTTTTTAATTATTGGTGCAGTGGCGGGGTTGATGGCAGCCTTTGCCAATGAACTCACCTTATATTTATTGCAGTCACAAATTTTTGAAATGCAGGGAAAACTACATTTCGAATATTGGATTATTGCTCCAGTTGTTGGTGCGGCCACTGTAGGCTTGTTAGGTGCTGCAGGATGCTGGAGGTTATTAACCTTAAATACCAGTCAGTTATTGCGGAAAATGGTGTAGACAATTAAAGCTATTCAAAATAATCATTAAAAAGGGCGATTCGCCCTTTTTCTGATTTTATTTGCTTCAATCTGGAGTGAACAGAATTACCCTTTAGTACATGATAGGCACAGTGATACTGAGTCTGAGAAACGTAGTGCATGGGGCTTATCTACTTCGGCTTCAGCATAAATTACCCAAGGATGTTCTGCGGCAATTTCCAATACGTCTGATGTTAGCTTTTCCAGCAGTGAAAAACGGTTGTCTTCTACTAGTTTGATAATTCGTTTGGTAATGATTTTATAATTTAATGCATCTTCCATATCATCTGAGTCTGTTGCTTGCTCGGCGTTGTAATGAATTTTCACATTAACGATAACGTCTTGTTTGTTCACTATTTCATCTTCATTAATACCAATGTAAGTGCGTAACCTGAGGTTTTTAATTCTGATAGTGGCTGGATTCAGCTTCATTTATTGTCACTTCCTTAAAATTCGCGAAATGTTGTTTAATCGTTGTGTTTTCAATAGGTCTATTATCTGCTAGTTTGTGGACCAACATCAAATAATCCAATGTGAATCTATATGGAAACTAAGTCGCCCACTGCGATTAAAGCAATATTAGTGTTAGCCTGTATTGTTATTATATTAGCTGGTATTAAAGCAGCCAGTACAATCGTAGTTCCTTTTCTTTTATCTATTTTTATAGCGATGGCGTGTCATCCAATTATCCATTGGGCTTCTAAATACAAGGTTCCTCGTTGGTTATCAGTGATACTAGTTATACTGTTAATTGTGATATTTGGATTTATGTTAGCAGGTTTAGTGGGTAACTCCATGGCCGAATTTCGTGAAAATATTCCTCAATACAAACAACAATTAAGTGATGAGCTAGTATGGATAACCAGCAAGCTTGAAACTCTGTTTAATATTGAAGTAAACAGTGATTTGCTCGTGTCTTATTTAGATCCCGGCATCGCCATGAGTATGGCCACTAATATACTCACCAGTTTTGGCAGTGTACTGACTAACTTTTTATTAATTATTTTAACTGTCGTGTTTATGCTTTTTGAAGCAGATTCGGTGCCTAAGAAAGTGCATATTGCGCTGGATGATCCATCCATGAAGATTCAGCAAATAGATAAGTTTTTAGTGTCGGTTAAAAATTATTTAGTAATAAAAACCATCGTCAGCATAGGCACTGGCGTGGTGATTGGCCTTTGGTTATATTTCTTAGGCCTAGATCACTTTATGTTATGGGCGGTGTTAGCGTTTCTATTGAATTACATTCCAAACATTGGGTCGATTATTGCGGCTGTCCCAGCGGTATTGCTGGCATTTGTACAATTGGGCCCTGGTGTGGCTGGACTCACCGCCATTGGATATGTGGTCACCAACACTGTTATGGGTAATGTAGTTGAACCGAAATTTTTAGGCAGAGGCTTAGGCTTATCCACTTTAGTGGTGTTTTTATCGTTAATTTTCTGGGGATGGTTATTAGGCACTGTGGGCATGCTGTTATCGGTGCCTTTGACTATGATCGTAAAAATAGCATTAGAGTCTAATCAAGATAGTCAGTGGATAGCGGTCTTGCTCGATAGTGAAGATATTCCAGATGAAAAAAAAGATGAAGCTGAGCTCAATCAGGCATCCGAGTAAAGGTCATTTCAATTTTGGCTCCACCTAGTGTGGAGTCAGTAATTTCCATTTTACCGTGGTAAGCAGAGATTAAATCGGTTACCACCGCCATACCAATACCTTGACCTTCTTGATAACTGTCTAAGCGTTTTCCTCGGTGCAATAATTCTTGGCGATGTTGCGGCTCAATGCCGTTGCCGTCATCTTCCACGGTAATGCGCAACAATTTATTGGTTTGTTGTGCCGACACTTTGACTTTAGACTTTGCCGCTTTACAGGCGTTATCCATTAAATTTCCGAGTAATTCCATTAAATCAGTTTGGTCACCTTTGAACTGGCAATTCTCTGGTATTTGTAAGCTAATCGATAAATCTTTATCAGCATGCACTTTAGCCATTGCTGATTGTAGTTTTTGAACAATCGGCAATACCGAAACTGCCTGATCCCAGCCACTGCCAGCACCGGCAACGGCACGTTTTAATTGACGTTGAATAATATTATTTATTTGTGATAAAGGTTCATTGGCTGAGCTGGGCAGATTCGGGTTACCGGCAAGCACAGCTAAAGGGGTTTTTAAGCTATGGGCTAGATCGCTAAGACTATTTTTATAGCGACTACGTTGCTGCTGTTCGGTATCGAGCAGGTGATTGATACTGCGTTTTAGTTTTTCCAATTCAGGCGGGTAGGTTTGTTGTAAGCGTTCTATATCACCTTCCTCGGTCTTTTTGATTTGACCAATCAATGTGTTTATTGGGCTCAAGGCCATATTTAAACTGGCTATTAATACGATCAAAAGTAACAAGGCTAAAAAGCCTAGCCAATACCAAAGGGTATTGGAAAAGGCATCCCGCTCTTTTTCAAAGGTGAGTTTATCTTGCACAATAAAAAAGCTGACAGGCTCAAAATCTACATTACCTTCAAACTCAGCGGTATAGGAATAGAGGAAATAATCAGCGTCCAAACTAAATTCAGCTAAAAATATTTCTTTACCAATAATTGGGGCGTCTAACTGAGGTTGTTCTGACCAGTTTAAAGTGGATAAAGACTGCCACACAACATCATCGTTTATTTTAATAAATGCATACAATCCAGAGCCAGGAATGTTGAGCTTGTCGTTAAACAGTTGTTCAGGCATTTCAGGCTCACCGTCTACCATTTCAAATTCAGAAATAAGGGTGAGACTTTGCACCCGCAATTGTTCGAGCATAGATTGACTGAGACTATCCGTGTAGGCTTGTTCTAAGGTCATTGCGCCTAAAGGAATGAAAAGTAGCAGTGCCAGCAAGGCGGCCGCAAAACTTCTGAGGCGCAACGATAACCTGATCATAATTCTCGATTGATTCGGTAGCCGCGTCCGCGCAGGGTTTCAATTGGTTTATAATTATTTTCTGGATCTAGTTTCTTACGTAAACGCCCGACAAACACTTCTATCACGTTACTGTCTAAATCAAAATCTTGATCATATATGTGTTCAGTCAATTCCGTTTTAGAAACTATTTTTTGGGGATTGAGTAAAAGGTACTCCAACACTTTGTATTCATAAGCCGTGAGTTCTAAGGATTGCCCGTTTACAGCGACTTCTTCGGCTGTGGTGTCGAGTGTTATAGGACCTTTTTCAATAAGCGGATTGGCTTGTCCTGAGGATCTACGAATCAGCGCTTTTGCTCGGGCGAGTAGTTCTTCATTGTGAAAAGGTTTAGTAAGATAATCATCTGCTCCAGCATCTAAACCTTCTACTTTTTCCTGCCAACGATCCCGCGCTGTCAAAATCAGAATAGGGCAGGTGACATCGTTTTTACGCGCATTTTTTATAACATCAAATCCGTCAATTACAGGTAGACCTATATCGACTATGGCCAAATCGTATGGGTGTTCAGCTAACAAATAGCTGGCTTTGGCACCATCATCGGCTAAATCGACACTATAACCATGTTGTTGTAACAACTGATCTAATTGGGTTAACAGTCTACTGTCATCTTCCACCACAAGAATACGCATTATTTATCTCTACTACGTTGTTTGGTTATCTTACCTGAACGTTTATCGACATCTACAGTGACCACTCGCCCATTTTTCTGTAAAACTTTGACCTTATAGGTATTTTTACTTTGGTTAACACGCAATACTCGACCGTTAACCTTTTGCAGCACTCTATTTGCAGCTTGGGCTTTATCAATGTTGTCTTTTGATGTTTCTTGGGCTGACACTTGCCCGCCGAAGCAAAGAGCAAGGGTCATTAATAAGAAAATCAATTTACCTCTGATGTGCACAATCAAAATGGGTTCCTGATTTGTTGGCGTTTTTATGATTACAAATAGTTTAATGTCTTACTGGTGATACCTTCACTTTTACTTTCACTGTATTACCTGGGCGCGAATGCATAAAGGTTTCATAGGCTGCACCTTGATAACGATATTTTACGTTATAACCTTTGATTTTTCTTACTTTTTTTGCAGGCTCATATACGGTCTCACAATGTTGGGTCACTCGAGTGCTGTATTGCGGCCCTTGCACGCTATTACCAATTGCGCCGCCGATAATGGCGCCCGTTACTGTGCTCCTGCGGTTGTCGCCAATTACATTTCCAATCACGCCACCAATTACTGCGCCGGCAATTGTTGAGTTTGTGCGCTGACGATGATCGTTGTTGTAGCGAACTGTTCGTTCAACAGGGTAACACTGCTGTATGGGTTGTTTTACCGTCGAGTATTGATATACCGGATCGACCCGAACTACTTTTGCATAATCATAACGGGTATCGGCTAACGCTTGACCAGCAGAAAAACCGAAAAGTAATGTGGCAATTGAGATGTTTTTTAGATTTAACATTTTGTCTCTCCTTTGAAATCTTAGGTTCATAATAGGAGAGACTAACTGAACTATAACTGAACTAAACCTTATCGGTTAGTTAAGCATTGGGGTTTAAACGGATTGTAGATTTCTGTTGTGCAATGGATTAAAGCAGGTAGCTGAAATCGTACTGTTTCTATTGTTAGTGTAGATGTGTATTTCCAAATCTATGTTTTTCAATTTGTACCAAAGGTCTAAGTTATCAGCGCTAGGGCAAATAATTCGTTGTATATACTGTTCTTGAACGCCTTTGGCTAAATCTAGTTTTTGGGGAATTTTGATGAACGCTCTGACTTCTCCAAAAGACGCATTCGAACCTTGATAGTCCCAGTCTCCTAAATGCAAAGCGGTGTAAAACGTTCTATCCACACTTTCCAACGTTTTTGGGTCAGCTTGATAGCTGTCTTTATCGGCGAATCGAACAATTTTCATTGAGAAGAGTTGATTACAAGCAGAAATACTCAACATGATCACAGCCAGCAAAAAAGCTCTTTTGATCAATTTAATCGTAAACTTATGTGTGTTTTTCATTCACCACCCCTTCGTTACTCAGGGTATCGGCTAGTAATTCATAAGCTTGAGTGCTGCGATGTAGCCAAGTGTCTAATCCTTTTTCACATAACAGCTTTCATAATGGCCGCAGTTAAGTAGATAAGAAAGAGGTTGGCTAAGAATTGGAACGCAGGCTTTTATCGTTAATCGAAGTCGACTTTTTTTCGCAGAGATTTGGTTTTTCCGGCTTTTTTCTTACTTTCTACTCGGCGAACTTGGGATGACTTTGTGGGTTTAGTCGCCCGTCTAGGTTTGGGTTTTTCGCCGGCTTTTTTAATAATTTCGATTAAACGAGTAACGGCATCTTCGCGGTTTTGTTCCTGCGTGCGGTAGTTTTGGGCTTTTATCACCAGAATGCCGTCATTGGTTATCCGGCTGTCGTTACTATTGAGCAAACTTGTTTTGTAAAACTCAGGCAAAGTAGAGGCGTTAACATCAAAACGAAGGTGGATTGCGCTGGAGACTTTATTCACATTTTGTCCGCCAGCGCCTTGGGCGCGAATAGCATTCATTTCAAACTGATCGTCAGATATGCTGAGGTGTTCGGTTATGCTTATTAGTGCCATGATTATCTGCCTAAGGTAAGGTTTGTGAAAATGGTTTCACGACTACACTTTTGAAAACTCCGGCCCCAATGTACGGATCGCTATCTGCCCATTGTTGAGCATCAGACAAACTATCAAACTCAGCAATGATCACCGAACCGGTAAATCCTGCTTCACCAGGAGTTGGGCTATCAATTGCCGGACAAGGACCGGCAATGACCAAACGTCCTTGTTGTTTAAGTGACTCCAATCTTTCTAGGTGAGCAGGGCGCACACTCAGTCTTAAAGGTAGACTATTGGCTACGTCCTCTGCGTAAATGACATACAACATTGAATTATCCTTCTTATCAAATTAGTTATTTATGGGTAGCCGCTTTCATCTCACAGACAAAGCTTGCAAGTTGTTCTAGCATTTTACTCGGATTATCGAGGTTTTGTTCGATAATGTTCACCGTAGCTGAACCGGAAATGGCGCCTGCTGCGCCTGCCGTTATCGCTTCAGTTACTTGTGCTGGTTTTGATATTCCAAAACCTAACAAGGGAGGAGCGACTTGGTATTGAGTTAGTTTAGCAATTAATTCGTCGGCGGGAATAGTCGCGGCTGTCTCTGCACCCGTTACACCAGCTCTACCAAGTAAATAAGTATAGCCAGACGACTTACGACCAATTTCGGCTAAGGTTTCGTCACTCGCATTTGGCGGCGCGATGAGAATTTGATTGATTTTATTGCTTTCCGCTACGTCTATAAATCGCTGTGCTTCGCGCAGGGGAACATCGGCAATTAGAATCGAATCTACTCCAGCAGCGTTAGCCGCCTGATAAAACTCCGTTAAGCCTTTTTTAATGACAAGGTTGCTATACAGCAGCAGTCCAATTGGCACCTCTGGAAAAATATCGCGAATTTGTTTAATCACATCAAAACAATCTGATGGTGTTATTTTATTCTCCAAGGCGCGAATACTGGCTTTTTGAATCGTAGGGCCATCTGCGATGGGATCTGAATAGGGAATACCTAATTCCAATGCATCGGCACCGCTTTCTACTAGTGTTTTAATGATATTAAATGAGGTTTCTTTATCTGGATCCCCAAGCATTACGAAGGGGACAAATGCGCCTTGGTTAGCTTTATTCAGGCGTTCAAACATGTTGTCGTAACGGCTCATTTTTGTTCTCCCAAAATATTGTAAACGTGGGCTAAGTCTTTATCACCTCGACCAGATAGATTCACCACTATGATAGTTTCCTCTTCTGCTTCATCTGCCATATTGAGGGCATGGGCAAGGGCGTGTGAAGACTCAAGCGCCGGAATAATCCCTTCTTTGCGAGCAAGTAATTGGAACGCGTTTAATGCTTCGTCATCGGTAACTGCCGCATACTGTGCTCGACCTATGTCGTGTAAATAAGCATGCTGAGGACCCACTGCAGGGTAATCTAAACCAGCAGAAACTGAATAGGATTCTTCAATCTGGCCGTCGTTATCTTGCATAATGTAACTGTATGCACCATGTAACACACCTTTACTACCTGTGCAGATAGCGGCACCGTGATCCGGTGTGTGAATGCCTTTACCCGCAGGCTCTACACCAATTAAACTCACACTAGGTTCATCAATGAAATCAGCAAACATACCTATGGCATTTGAACCACCACCTACGCAAGCCACAACGGCATCGGGTAAGCGTCCTTCTTTTTCCATGATCTGCGCACGGGTTTCTTCACCAATCATTCGATGAAATTCACGTACGATAGTCGGGAAAGGATGAGGTCCGGCAGCCGTACCAAGTAGATAGTGGGCCTTGTCATAGGTGGCTGACCAATCACGCATCGCTTCATTTACCGCATCTTTAAGAGTACCTGAACCGGCATTGACGGGGATGACTTCGGCACCCATTAGGCGCATACGAAACACATTTGGTGCTTGACGCTCTACGTCTTTGGCACCCATATAAATACGTGCTTTTAAGCCCATAAGCGCGCAGGCTAAAGCTGTTGCCACACCGTGTTGGCCAGCACCCGTCTCAGCGATTACTTCGGTTTTGCCCATACGTTTGGTTAATATTGCCTGTCCCAAAACTTGATTGGTTTTATGGGCTCCACCGTGTAATAAGTCTTCGCGTTTTAAATACAGTTTTACTTTCGGGTTACTCACTAGATTTTTAGTAAGAGTCATCGCTGTTGGGCGGCCCGCGTAGTCTTTTAATAAGCCGTTAAATTCTTCCACAAAGCTGGGATCATTTTGCGCATCTATAAAGGCTTGTTCAAGTTGATCTAAAGCGGGAATAAGTAACTCTGGTACATACATACCACCGTATTCGCCAAATTTACTGTCTAAGTGATTCATGTTGCTCTCTTATGTCTATATTTGTTTTAACGTTATTATTTGTCTGTAAGCTATTAGCAATCGTTGCATGATTAAACTTCAGTAGCGTCGTAACAGATCAAATAATTGTGCAATTTTTTGTTGATCTTTAATGCCTGGGGCGGATTCCACCCCCGAATTTGCATCTAGCCCTAGTACGTTAGTTGCTCTGGCATCTTGAATGTTTTGAGGAGTCAGCCCGCCAGCTAATATGACATTATTGTTATCTGGCAATTGGGATAACAACTGCCAATCAAATTGTTGTCCTGTGCCGCCGGATTGCTCGCCGACTTTGCAATCTAACAAAATCCTATCGACGTTCTCTAAATCCATAACCGGTAGGCTATTTGTGACCCCAAATGCTTTCCAAATTTCACAATTGGGCTGTAATTGAGTACGCAACGCATCAATAAAAGTTTGATCTTCTTGTCCGTGCAATTGTACCGCAGTTAAATTTAATTGATTGGCATATTCGACAATGGTGTCGATAGTGTTGTTAACAAAAACGCCCACATAATGAAATGGTACCGAATCGACAATTTGTTTTGCGCTTTGCAGAGTAATTGCGCGCGGCGACTTTTCAGCGAAAATTAAGCCGCCATAGATTGCGCCACAGCTGGCAATAACTTGGGCATCTTCGACTCTAGTGATGCCGCAAATTTTAACCTCACCGAAAAGTAGTTTTTTAACTGCACTGATAACGTCGAGTTCTTGCATCACTGAACTGCCGACCAAAAATCCGTCTACTAATGGGGCCAGTCGGCGCACATCTTTATTGGTATAAATACCGGATTCAGATATCACTACACATTCGTGCTTACTTTGTTTTATTAGAGGAACTAGTTTTTCGGTAGTGGCTAAGTCAGTACTTAAATCACGTAAATTACGGTTATTGATACCAATAATTTTAGCCCCCAAAGCCAAGGCTCTATGAGCCTCTTCTTCGTTACTGACTTCCGTCAATACATCAAGTTGATATTGCTCAGCTAGCTCAGCAAGTTGAGCATATTCTTCATCGTTGAGTACCGACAGCATAAGCAGTACAGCATCGGCATTGTGATGACGGGCCAAATATATTTGATAAGGGTCTACAAAAAAATCTTTATTTAAAACCGGCTGGCTAACGCGTTGGCGCACATATTCTAGGTATTCAAATTTACCTTGAAAGTACTTTTCATCGGTTAATACTGAAATGCACGCAGCATATGGACCATAGGCTGCAATAATCTCATCGAGATTAAAATCATCGCGAATCAAACCTTTCGATGGTGAAGCCTTTTTACATTCGAGCACATAGCCTGCATTTGGTTTAGATAACGCTTGATAAAAACTGCGATCTGAAGGAGTCAAATTATCTTTAAATGATGAAAGCGGCAGATCTAATTTACGTTGCACCAATTCTTCACGTTTATTGGCGACTATTTTTTCTAATACATTTGCCACTTATTGTGCTCCTTGTTGACTAGTGTTGGCGGCAGATAAAATGGTGTCTAATGCTTGTTTGGATTGCATGGCCTCAACCGCTATTTGCGCACCTTGTTCATACGTGGATGCGATACCTGTCAACTTCAACAAAGCGCCGGCGTTCATCGCGACCGCGGATTGGTGGGCAAGCTGTCCTTTACCGGTTAATACCGCCTCTATTAGTGCTTTATTCTCTTCAGGCTCTCCACCTTTTATACTTTCAAGTGAGTGCTCTTGTAGACCAAAATCAGCAGGCGTTAATGTGTATTCGTTAATCTCGCCATTTTTTAATTCAGCCACTTGAGATGGACCGTGCAAGGCTAATTCATCTAAGCCACTACCATGCACTACCAGCGCATGCTCATAGCCCAACAATTTTAGGGTTTTGGCAAATGGCATGACCCATTCAGGAGCGTATACCCCGATCATCATGTGTGTCGGCTTGCCTGGGTTGGCCAACGGGCCGAGTAAGTTAAACAAGGTGCGGGTTTTTAAGGTGGTTCTGACTGGCATCGCAAACTTAATTCCTGCATGATAATTTGGTGCAAACAAGAAACATAAATTTGCATCATCTAAGCAGTTTCTCGCAGTCTGCGCACTCATACTAAGATCCATGCCGAATTCTCGAAATAGATCCGCGGAACCGGATTTACTGGAAACACTGCGATTGCCATGTTTTGCCACTTTTACACCACAGCTAGCGGCCACAATTGCGGCGGCTGAGGAAATGTTGATGGTGTTGTGACCATCGCCTCCGGTTCCTACAATATCTGCAAAGGGATAATCGGGACGAGGGAAGGGCGCTGCATTATTGATTAACGCTGCCGCTGCACCAGCAATTTCTGCTGGCTTTTCACCCTTTATTTTAAGGGCGGTTAACATCGATGAAATCACGATGTCATTTAACTCGCCTTTCACTACCATTGAAAATAAGGCTTCGCAATCTTGCTGTGATAAATCCTGACCTAGGTATAACGATTCCAAATGGGAAAGAGTATTGATAGTCATATTTATGCCTTTTGCGTTAAATAACGAATGCTTTGTTCAAGTAGTTGACTTCCATGAGAGGTCAAAATCGACTCAGGGTGAAATTGGAAGCCCAACATTCTGTCGGCAGGATGATACACACACATGGGAATACCTTCAAAGTTAGCTATTACATTTAGTTCTTTTGGAATGTCACTGACTACCAATGAATGATATCGTGCCACTGGCAGTGGATTTGCTAGGCCACAGAAGAGTGCGCTGTTGTCATGCTGGATGTATGACGCTTTGCCGTGCATAACTTGTTCAGCTCTAATCACTTTTCCACCGTATGATTTAACAATCGCTTGATGGCCTAAACAAATTCCTAGTACTGGAAATTGACCTTTAACAAGCTCGATGAGTTCGAGTAAACAACCGGCTTGTGATGGCTCTCCTGGTCCGGGTGATAACAATAATAATACTTCTGAATTTTCTGCTTTTTGTTGCATTTGAGAATAGATCATTTGAGCAGAAACTGAATTTCGATAAATAATCAACTCCATTCCCATACCACGTAACTCATCTACTAGGTTGTAGGTAAAGGAATCATAATTATCCAGCAGAAACACACTAATTGGACGGCTCATAAATTATTCTCCTTAGCATGGGCACTGACAATCGCGGTAATAACCGCTTGTGCTTTGCCTCTGGTTTCGTCTGCTTCAGATTGTGGATCTGAGTCGTACACCACGCCTGCGCCAGCCTGGATATAAGCAATATTGTGTTTGACAAATGCGGAGCGAATTACGATACAAGTATCCATGTCGCCATTGCCATTGATATAACCCACTGCACCGCCATAACTTCCTCTGCGTTTTTTCTCTACTTCACGGATAAGCGATGCTGCACTGACTTTAGGGGCACCTACTAGCGTCCCCATATTCATGCAGGCGGCGTAAGCATGCAGTGCATCTAAGTCATCTCGTAATTGACCGACTACACGACTGACTAAATGCATTACATGGGAATATCTATCTACTTTTAAAAGATCTTTTACGAAGCGGGTACCGGGTTGGGAAACTTTTGCTACGTCATTTCGGGCTAAATCAACAAGCATTAGGTGTTCGGCTTTTTCTTTTTGGTCTTCACGTAGATTAAGCTCAATTCGACTATCCAAATCTACATTGATACTGCCATCAGCATGTTTTCCTCTGGGGCGAGTACCTGCAATCGGATATATCTCAATTTGATTACTCTGTTTATCGTATTTGAGTGCCGACTCGGGGGAGGCGCCAAACATACAAAAATCGTCATCTTGTAGAAAGAACATGTATGGACTTGGATTTTGTTTCTTTAGATTGGCATAAGCTGCATAGGGAGAAGGACAAGGTAATTTAAACGTGCGCGAAGGAACAACTTGGAAAATATCGCCAGCCAAAATATGTTCTTTAAGATTTAACACATCCTGTTTGTATTCGTCATCTGACTTATCCACCTCTAACTTCATCTCAATACCGACCGGCGTTGATTGCATGGGTTGTTGTTTGAGTTGTTTTAATTGGCTGATGATTTCTTCTAGTTGTTGACTGACTGAAAAGTAACTACTGCTTACATTTTTGCCACTAAATACTGTGCTAATGACTTCAGTGGTTTGTAATTGATGGTCTATCACGAGCAATGATTGGGCTAGGTAAAAAACAAAATCAGGGCAGGTATTTTCGCTGTCGGGCACCTCGGGTAGGGATTCAAAACTGGCTAAAAGGTCGTAAGCGAATGCGCCGCCTAAAAATAAGTTTTGAGGATGTTCACGCAAGCAATGAATATTTTTGACAATTAATCGCAATGCATCAAATACGGCCGGTGCTTTTAATCGAGTGTCTTCGTCAAGATTCGAATCGGGTATCGAAAACGTTAATTTCAGGGCGGCGTTATTCGAGTCTACTTCAACTTCAACGCCTGCAGGTATGTGGTGTTCAAATAACGGTAACACAGAGGCACCATTTTCATTTAACCCTTGAATGAGCACGGTGTGACCATGGCAAGTTAATTTTAATGCGGCATCCAACAAGATTAAACTCTTTAAGTTATCCTTACTGTCAATCTCCGCCGACTCAAGCAATAACGTATTGGTTTTGCTTTTGCACAACTGTTGATAGGCGCTGAGAGGGTCAGCAACATAGGGACCATGTTTAACAATGGTTTCGGCTATTCCGGGTTTTTCACTTAATTGAGTTAAACTCATGTTTTACTTCTCAAGTTTGATTTTAATTTTAGCGCGTTGCGGGCAGATACGAAAAAGGCCCGATAAACGGGCCTCTTAATAATTATTTGCTACACACACAAACACTCACAGCCCGCTAGTTAGGGATGTGCCACCACCAGATTTTGCTATTTGTGGAATGAATTGTATTTGTCATGTGTTTAAATTCACTTTGTAAACTGTAATTAAACCTTAAAATAAGGCTGTCTATTGACTTTTTTTGAGAATTTATCCAACTCCCAAGGCATTTAACCTGAATATTTTGTGGCGTTTAACATATAATAACGCTATCACCCTTATAGAAGAAAACAATTCGCTCGTTGTGTCAATACATTGGACGATAAAAAGTTTAAAATTGCCTAATTAAAGCGTTATATGATAGAAGCCATGAAAATAGATTTGCATTGCCATAGTAGTTATTCAGACGGTCGATTGACTCCCCAGGAGCTGTTAGATCGTGCTCACAATATGCAAGTAGATGTACTGGCATTAACTGATCATGACACTGTTGATGGGGTTCAAGAACTTAAAGATCATCAACAACAGTGTAAACGTAAATTAGCCGTGATTGCTGGTGTTGAATTGTCAACAAGCTGGCATGGATTTGATATTCATATTGTTGGTCTTAACGTGGATCACAACGACCCAGTATTTTTATCTCGACTTGCACAGCAGAGTCAAAGTAGACAAGAACGGGCGCTAAAAATAGCCAATAAATTAGAAAAAGCGGGTGTACCTGATGTGTATGAAACCGCAAAAAGCTTTGCTGGCGTTGGACAAATAACCCGTGCTCATTTTGCTAGAGCATTGGTAAAACTTAATGCTGTCAGCAGCCTAGAAAATGCTTTTAAAAAGTATTTAGGGAAAGGTAAAAAGGCCCACGTAAAACCTGAGTGGATAAGCATCGAAGACGCGGTGACTTGGATTCAGGATGCCGGCGGACAAGCAGTTTTAGCCCACCCAGGACATTACGACATGACCGCAAAGTGGTTGCGTCGATTGGTGGCTGAGTTTGCCCTATCAGGCGGCGATGGGATCGAGGCTAATCACATGCATTTAGCTGCAAGCAAAAGGGAATTGCTGGTGGAATTAGCCATCGAACATCAGCTGCTGGCCTCTACAGGGTCGGATTTTCATTATCCGAGTCGCTGGACGGAGCTAGGGAAAAGTTTAGCCATATCAGAGCGTTTAACGCCTGTGTGGCATGATTGGAAAAACCTCTCAGAACTAAACAATAGAATAGGAAATTAGCGAAAACTTATGAGTCAGTATTTTTATGTTCATCCTGATAATCCTCAGCAACGGTTATTGCGCCAAGCCTGTGAAATTATTCGAGCTGGTGGCGTGATTGTTTATCCCACAGATTCTGGCTACGCAATTGGGTGCCAAATGGAAGACAAGTCTGCCCTTGAACAAATTTGCAGGATACGACAGATTGGCAAAGATCATAACTTTACTTTGATGTGCCGTGATATGTCTGAATTGTCGAACTACGCTAGGGTTGATAATACCGCCTTTCGTTTGATTAAGAATAATACGCCAGGGCCATATACTTTTATTCTAAAAGCCACTAAAGAGGTACCAAAGCGGTTGCAGAACCCAAAACGTAAAACAATAGGTATTCGAGTGCCCGATAACATCATAGCGCTGCAATTGTTAGAAGAATTAAACGAACCCTTAATGTCCACGACCTTGATTTTACCCGGTGAAACTCAGGCCGAATTTGATCCTGAAGATATTAGAGACAAATTAGAACGTCAGGTCGATTTGATTATTAATGGTGGGTACTTAGGTGAGCAACCCACCAGTGTGATCGACATGTCTGAGGGGGGGATTGATATCATCCGCGAAGGCAGTGGCGACACTAGCGTATTTGGTTGAGGCGAATTAGCCAATGACCCAAGAGTCAGCGCCGAATAAAGCACCTATTCAACAGCCATTGCCCCTTGCATTCGTCAATGGCGAGGCAATGATTGATAAACCGGAAGATTTATATATTCCGCCGGATGCTTTAGAAGTTATTTTAGAAGCGTTTGAAGGGCCATTGGATTTACTTTTATATCTAATTCGCAAACAAAAATTCGATATAGTGAATTTGCCAGTGCTACAAATTACCCAACAATACATGGAATATGTTGAGGTAATGAAAGAAATAAAGTTGGAGTTAGCCGCTGAATATTTGCTGATGGCAGCGATTTTAGCCGAAGTCAAATCGCGACTCTTATTGCCTAAACGACCAGACGCCGAAGAAGATGAAGATGATCCTCGCGCTGAATTGATTCGTCGTTTGCAAGAATATGAAGCGATAAAGTTAGCAGCCCAAGAAATTGATGGGCTACCTCGAATGGAAAGAGATCTGTTCAGCGCCAGTGCTACACCGAACGAGCATGTCGCACCAATAAAAATACAACCTGAAGTGAACTTACAAGAACTCGTATTAGCGTTTCAATCGGTGATGAAAAAAGCCAAAGCCTTTGAGCATCATCAAATTGAAAGGGAAGTCTTGTCGACTCGAGAACGAATGAGCAAGATTTTAGAATTATTAGATGAAAAAGACTATCTTGGTTTTGAGACCTTATTTTTTGTATCGGAAGGAAAAGCTGGGGTAGTAGTGACTTTCTTAGCAATATTGGAGTTGGTAAAAGAGAGTTTGGTAGAATTGGTACAAGCTCAACCTTTCAGTCAAATACATCTGAAACTGCGTAATCGAGAAGAGGGTGTATGGCAAGATTAACCGATGAACAGTTAAAACAACTTGTTGAAGCGGCAATTTTTGTTGCCGATGAGCCATTGAGCAAAGATAAATTACAGACCACAGTGTTAGAAGGCCTCAGGGTGTCAAATAAAAAGCTTGATGCCGCGTTAGCTGAGCTGAAATTAGACTATGCCCCGCGAGGGATTCAACTGATTGAGGTCTCATCTGGCTTTCGGTTTCAATCGGTGGATAGCTTGAGCCCTTGGTTAAGCAAATTGTGGCAAGAACAAGCGCCGCGCTATTCTCGGGCGCTATTAGAGACTTTATCTTTGATAGCTTATCGTCAACCGATAACCCGAGGAGAGATAGAAGACGTGCGAGGGGTTTCAGTCAGTAGTCACATTATGAAAACCCTAACGGAAAGAGAATGGGTGAAAGTGGTTGGTCACAAAGAAGTGCCAGGGCGACCTTCGTTATATGCAACAACTAAAGGGTTTTTGGATTACTTTGGGATTAAAAGTTTAGCTGATCTACCGCCCATGCAAACAATTGAAGTGCTTCCTGAGTTGGAGCAAAAAGAACAAGACGAACAGCGACTAAAAACAGTGGCTGAACATATGACATCAGACACAGCGTCCCAAGAAACAGCGATAAATTTGGCTGAACTAGGACCAAATAAAGAGCAAATACATTAATGAGTGAAAAACTGCAAAAAGTACTGGCAAACGCTGGTCAAGGATCCCGTCGTGAGATGGAAAAGTGGATAGAGCAGGGACGTATATCGGTAAACGGTAATGTCGCTACTTTGGGAGACCGAGTAGAAAATACCGATCAAATACGAGTGGATGGTCAGTTGTTAGCCTTAGCCCAAGAAAAGCCGGTGTGCCGCGTGCTGATGTACAACAAACCCGAGGGAGAATTGTGTAGTCGCAAAGATCCTGAAGGTCGCCCCACAGTGTTTGACCGCTTACCTAAAATTCAGAATGGTCGCTGGATTGCGGTAGGTCGCTTGGATATTAACACCAGCGGACTACTATTATTTACTAACGATGGTGAACTGGCTAATCGATTAATGCATCCTAAGCATGAAATCCAAAGAGAGTACGCCGTTCGCGTGTTTGGTGAAGTTGATAGTAAGATGATAGCGCTATTGAAAAAAGGGGTGGAGTTGGATGATGGTATGGCTAAATTTACTACCATATCTCGTCGTCCTGGGGATGATGAAAGCCTAAACTCTTGGTTCAATGTTACCTTATCTGAAGGACGTAATAGAGAAGTTCGTCGTCTATGGGAGTCGCAAGGCGTGCAGGTCAGTCGCCTGATTCGGGTTAACTACGGTGGTTTAGAGTTGCAAAAGCGCTTACCTCAAGGTGGCTGGATAGAATTAACCTTAGATGAGCTTAATCCGTTGCGTAAATCTGTACAATTACCCAATGAAACTGAAAGTTTGATCAATGAAAAGCGTAACAAGCTTGATCACGTTAGGATTAGTCGCATGCGACGTTCAGTCAAAAAGCATAAATTGAATAAGAATTTAAAAAGAAGAAAATAACAATTTAAAAAATGCGAAAAAAGCACCTTTTGATTAAATTCGAAGGTGCTTTTTTTATGCTCTTAAGTGAGTTACAAGGAAATAATGAGTAAACCAATTGAACAGGCCAAGCCTACTGACCACACCAAACTTCTCAGTACGTGGATATCTAACCAATAACAAATAGCATAAATTAAACGTGAGATAACAAATCCAATCGCTAGGTATTGAGCGATATCACCCACGTTTTGCGTAATTAGCGCCGTTAATGCACCGGGTATAAACATGATTAGTGCTTCAAAACTATTTTCGTGAACGGCTTTGGCTCGCGCACCAAAACCGGTGAGTTTACTCTGTTGCGCACGAGGGTTTCGATTGTCATAACCTCCCTGCTTATTCTGCGCAATGGCTAAAGGTGCTTTGAATACAATTGGCATAATAGTGGCAATGATTAAACAGATGATAATAGTCGTCATGAGATACTCACAATGTGAACCTGATTGTCTAAGTATAACGTTAACATCTAAATATTTGTTTAAACAAATACCTTTTTAATTATCACCGATTTATGTGTGCTGGGAAATGTAAAAAATGGCCGTCTACATAAGAGTTATGAAAGACGGCCGAATAGTCGGGAATGACATTTGGTACCGTTAAATAAAGGTATTTACATATTGCTGTCGAATTGAAATTCAACTTTATTCAGTAATTGCGCATCATCAATGTTTAGCTCGACTTCACGATAAAGAATGATTTGACCTGCAACAGTTGCCCCTTGTTTTATACTCAAAGTAGGCACTGAATGATCGTTATTGTTACGATTATTTTTGTGGAAAATGATATCGCCCAGCACTTGCGTGTTGTTGGTTAGCAAAATATCTCCGTTGTGAGTGTGCACAGAACCTTCGACTACAACACCATTTAACTTAATCTCACCATTGATGGTTTCGACCTCTTGAGCAACTTTCGAAGAATGCTGCAAACTGATATCACCGTTGACGGTTTTGACAAAACCTGCACTGCTAAAATGGTGACCCGCTTCAATGTCACCATTTACGGTTGACGCATTTTCGACTGTGACATAATCACCCATTTCGATACTGCCATTGACCGTATCGACAGTTCGAGCAGTCACATTATCGTGTAACTCAATGCTGCCATTTACTGAGCTGACGTTAGAGACGTGTTTACCTTGAGATACTTCTAATCCACCAAAAACACTACTCACGCTATTACCGTCCGATGTGTCGTTACTACCGCCTCCAACATGGATGATGCAACCAGATAAAACGAGCATAGTAGAGGTGGCGATGATTGCTCGTGAAATAGTTTTTAGTGAGTTAGCGCTTAACATAAAATTCCTAAGTATGTGTGATAATTGTAATTTGAGTTGTATTTTTATAAGAAGTTGCAGAACTCAGGCCATATTTTTAACTGTATGATTTTAATGTATTTTTTATTTTATGAGAATGAAATAATTAATTTTTTTAGGCAGAATAACAAAATATTAGTCAATTATGCTGAGTGTTTAGCGATTTTCACAGCGCCTTGTTTAGAGAGTAAATGAAGTCGGGTAGGTCACTCAAATAACGGGATTTAAGCTATTTGGTATTCCCACAAGCGCCGCCTTTCAACGACGCTTTTGAGGGGTAAATTGGGTTTACTTATTTACTTTTTTTCTAAAAGGGTGATTAAACTGGACGTGTCGAATCTACCCCCTCCATTGGCCTGAACTTGGCTATAAAATTGATCTACTAGAGCCGTTAACGGTAAATGTGCCTTCGATACTCTCGCTTGGTCCAATACTATACCGAGATCTTTGCGCATCCAATCGACGGCAAACCCAAAGTTAAACTCATTATCTAACATAGTGCTGGCACGATTATCCATCTGCCAAGATTGTGCAGCGCCTTTAGAAATAACCTCAACAACTGCCTCAGCATCTAAGCCATTTTGTTTGGCAAAGTGTAATGCTTCAGATAAACCTTGTACTACACCGGCAATGCAGATTTGATTCACCATTTTGGCCATTTGACCACTACCAACCGGACCTAATAGCTTTTGCATTTTGGCGTAACAGCGAATTAGCGATTCTATTTTTTGATAGTCCCTTGGCTCAGCTCCAACCATCACGGTAAGGGCACCGCTTTGTGCTCCCGCTTGGCCGCCAGAAACGGGGGCATCTGCATAGCCGATATTTTTGGATTGAGCTATTTGAGCTAGTTCTTGTGCCACTAAAGCCGATGTCGTTGTATGATCAACAAAAATACTGCCTTCTTTCATTGTATTAAATGCGCCTTTATCACCTACTGTTACTTCCCGTAGGTCGTCATCGTTACCCACGCAGGCAAAGACAACATCTTTACCTTTTGCTGCTTCAGCGGGGGTTGCAGCTTTTGCACCCTTATACTCTTTTAACCAAAGCTCAGCTTTGCTATCAGTACGATTATAAACGGTCACTTTATGGCCTGCATTGGCTAAATAGCCCGCCATAGGAAAACCCATGACCCCTAGGCCAATAAACGCGATATTCAGAGAATGATTTTGATTCGACATAGGAATTCCTTTTAAAATTATGCGCGTTGAGCGCTAGTCTGCTGTTCGTCAGTGGTTTTGGTTTTTAAGCCACTACTGGATTCTAAAACATAGGTTTTTGGCATAAAGCAATCTACCGAAGACTCCTGCATTTCTTTGTTAAACTGTTCAGGATAATCATCTGTCAGTAAACAGCCAGCTTCAAGGCTAGGGTATATTTCATCATAACGCTTTATTTCTGTTTGGCTTATGCGCCGATAAATATGCCCTCTGTTGATTGAGCTATGGTCAGTCAGGCCTGCTGAAGAGACTATATCTAAAGTGGCATGTACTGTTTCTTGGTGATACCTGGCCACTCGTTGGGCTTTGTCTTCGACCACGATGCCTTTGGCTAAATTCTTATCTTGTGTGGCAATCCCGGTGGGGCATTGGTTAGTATTGCACACTAAAGACTGCACGCATCCCAGTGCCATCATCATACCGCGAGCGCTATTACAAATGTCTGCACCTACCGCAATATTTCGCACTACGTGAAAGCCGGTAAACGTTTTGCCACTTGCAATGACTTTGATGTCTTTTTTAAGATCGAAACCTTGTAAAATATCGCAAACATACACAAGTGCTTCTCGAAGAGGCATGCCCACTGAGTTAGAGTATTCTAATGGCGCTGCACCTGTGCCACCTTCACCACCGTCTACAGTGATGAAATCAGGTTTTATGCCGGTTTGAATCATGGCTTTACACATCGCCACAAATTCACTTTTTTGACCTATACAAAGTTTGAAACCAATGGGTTTTCCGGCTGATAAATCCCGCAATTGTTGAATAAAATCCATCATTTCAAGAGGCGTTGAGAATGCACTGTGTCCGGGAGGTGAGTCGACGCGGGTACCTGGTTCGACTAATCTTATTCGTGCTATTTCAGCGGTATTTTTATCCGCAGGAAGAATACCACCATGACCTGGTTTAGCGCCTTGTGATAATTTGATTTCAATCATCTTTATCGATTCTTTTTGGGCCACTTGCTTAAACGCTTCAGGATCAAAATTTCCCTGATTATCACGGCAACCAAAGTACCCCGTACCGACTTGCCATACGATATCGCCGCCATTCTCGAGGTGATAAGGGCTAACGCTGCCTTCTCCAGTATTGTGATAAAAGTTACCTAGCTTTGCGCCTTTGTTTAAGGCGCGAATGGCGTTTGCACTTAACGACCCGAAACTCATAGCTGATATATTAAATACACTGGCTTCGTATGGTTGTTTGCAATCTGGACCACCAACCTTAACTCTTGGTTCAGGCTGCTTTTCGTCGTAATGTATCGCGCCTACTGAATGGCTTATCCATTCATAGCCAACATTTTGTGTTTGTAGTTTTGTTCCATAGGGCAGGGAGTCTAATTGACCCTTTGCGCGTTGGTATATAACCGAACGAAACATACGATTAACAGGCACTCCATCAGTTTCTGATTCAAAAAGATACTGGCGCAGAAAGGGTCTTATATCTTCCATTAACCATCGCCCGTGACCGACTATGGGGAAATTTCGTAACAGTGCATGTTTGGTTTGAAATATATCGTAAAAACCAACAACGGTTAGGGGGATAAGAATAATGAGTCCCCATGTAGACGCTGACCATAAAACGCTGGCAAGGATTAACAGCCCCCAACTTAAAAAACAAAATACATAAAATGCTAAACGCATGATTTTCCCCATTCAACACTAAACCACTATTTTGATTAGGATAATGTTCAGTGAACTAGTTTATAACGTCAACCTGAGATTAGATTGAACTTCTTCGATAAGTGTCTTGGGAACATGGTGTTCTTTGGCTAACTTTTGCCATTGTGACACCTGTTCTACGACCTCATCTATGATGCGATCAATTTTTCGTTTATTAAAAATTGGACTTAACTGAGCGAAGGAATATAAATCCTTTCTATCAAAGTTATCACGCTTGCCATTTATAGACATCCAATGACTGTTGACCCATCTACTGCCTGGTTTGTAACTGTACGCTAAGTCATAGGCAGGGGCTAACGTCCATTGTTGCTGTTGATCAAACATAAACGAAATATTTTTTGCATGATCATCGTGATTTTTGGCCACCACATTGAATACCATTCTTCTGAATATTTGTTCGGCTTCTTTAGCAGATAACTTTAAGCTTCGGGCAACGTCAAATAACTCTGCATAAGAATAGATTCCCACTTGCTTAAAACTAACGTGAGCAAGTCCATTTAATGTTTGGACGTGGACTTTGTCATTGCCGATACGATCAAATCTTTGGGTGATAAAGTGTCGTCGTTTACCTTCGTTGAGCAAATAACAGGGCATCATATCTATTTGACTGGCCGTGGCCATTAAATAGTAAACGTATTCCATTGCCCCATAACCGGTGGGATCACCAAATGTTTCCTGGTTCTTATTGTGTTCACTTACCCCATCAAATTTCATTAAATAATGGCTGAACCCGTCTGGCGCATTAGTTTGTCCAGAACGCACTTGGGTAAAATCTGAATTAAATGCTAAAACCGCTTTCGGCCTTGCGCCACCAGCACTCATACCAACCGACATTAGCGCCATCATCGCTTCTTTGTCCTCATAACCTTGTTGATTCAAAGATACATTAAATTTGGACCTTTGATTGACAATGTCTTGGGCAACTTCCACGAGGTTTTCAACCTCAAGTTGCTGTGATGAGTTAAGATTTTTATGCCGGGTCGCTGGGGCAAAAGTTAGTGCGCCCATGCCGCGAGTACCTGTGTATTTTAAGCGTTGAAGAGGGGATATATCCTTTGCTGATTTCCCCTGCGAAGCAACCCATGCATTGATGACGGCATTACCAAAATCATCGGGTAGGGAGTCAGCAACCAATCCGGGGAGGCCTTTAAATGCGGCAAAGTCGGTTTCAGGGAAAGTATAAATCTGTTTTGATAAAGGCATTTTTAACGGTGACAATTGAATACCGGTTTTGATGAATGCCGGAGTGTACTCGAACGCGCCCAACTGTTTATCAGGATCATAGCTAACCGCACCAACTTGGTGATCCAGGTAATTCACTATGACTACCTCTTTTACCATGCCGGATCACCTTTTTTGCTTGCTGGATTATTACCTGATGCTCGTTGTCTTTGTTGGCCTTGCCGTTTGGCTAACTGAATGGGGGACTCGGTTGGAATAGGAATAAACAGATCCAATTGTTTGCTCAATCCCAAAGCGACTAAAATAGCTACCACTGTTTCTAATTGAGCATGACCTTTTTCCGCGCGCATAACCACCTTTCTGGAAAGGCCTGTTTTATCTGCGATGTCTTGTTGCGTTAAATCAGCATTCAGGCGGGCTTGTTTCAAACGTTCACCTAAATCGGCTACAATCTCTTTTGTTTGCATAACTACCTAAAGTGATAAAAAGGACACATTAATAAACATTATACCAATAATGTCCCAATTTAATGACTTTATCAACATCTATCTTAGTGTGCTTATTTTAGGACTTAACATGAATTATGTTTTTTAAAGTCCTATTCTTGGGACTTTATTCTTGGCGGGTTATAATCGGTTTTGATTAAAGAATTGGGTAATTGCGTTAGCATCTATATCAACACCCTGTTTTTCAAGCCAATGGATCGCATCTACCAGTGAAGAGAAAAACTGATAATTAACCTCGGCAGCTTGATAACCAGTAGATAATTGTTGCTTGATTGTATTACTGATATCAGAATCTAGAATCACCACTGCCACCGCTGTAATCCCCAGCTGCTTGCGTAAAAAGGTCTGCTTTTTAAACAAGTTATAAGTTGAAGGTGGAAATAAACTTTCTCCATATAAACAACTTAATTGCGCCCATGGACGGTTTTTATCAACCGTGCGGAAATTGTCAATCGTTTGCTGCAGTGAGCCCTCTAATGCTTCATCATTCCATGGGCCTCGCCCACTAAAAAGTAACACTTGGCCACATTTTCCTATGACATGCTCACCATGTTCTTGCAAAATAACTGTACCTTTAAATGCTTGTCTGACTAAGTTAAAACTATAGACCGGAAAAAGTAAAATTGCGTCTATAAGAATTAAAATATGCGATATTCAGCTAAAACCCATTTGAGCCATAGCGCTTAAATGGGTTTTAGCACAGTGGTGCAATTAAAAATGGTTACTTTTCGTTAGCCAGGTTCAGAGCCAATACCTCACAATTGAGTTCTGCCAAAATGGATTCAGCAGTATTCCCCAGAAATGCAGCGGAAATGCCTTTACGTGCCACTGTGCCTAAAATCACTAGCTGCGCATCAATTTGCTTGACCACATTTGGAATCACTTTTTCTGGCAAGCCTGCAACAACATGTTTTTTTGCCATACTTATTTCATGTTCTTTTTCCATCCCATCGAGTTTTTCACTATGAAATTGGGCACTATTGGCGCTGAGCTTTTCAAAATTGATAGTAGGAAAGTCAATCGACGCACTCATGTTATGCACTAAATAGGCGCTAACAGTATGTATTTCACTGCCGCCTAATTTGGCAAAAAGTCTAGCGGCTTCTAGTATGTCTTTATTTAATGCTACATGATTATCGTCTTTGGCCAACACATCTACCGCTGCCAAAATCGGCGAGTTTGTCCAAGTCTGGTGTTTCACAAGCAATAGCGGCGCTTTGCAATATCGCAGCAAATGCCGATCTAATGGTAACGCAAAGGGATTAATGCTCATGGCATCTGCAGAAATACGTTTTATAACCAGATCAGGTTGAATTTTGTCTACGGCGTCTTCTATCCCTTCATAAACTTCGCGACACCATTCAACATGGGTGGTGCACTTTATGTTCTTTTTCTCGAGATCTTCAGCAATGCTATTCATATAGAGATAGCGATCTGCAAGATATTCTTTTTTCATTTCTTTACGGTGGTCACTAGATAGAATATCGGTCAATTCTAAAATAGGTTCATAAATGACATTGAGAAGATGAATGTGCACTTCATTGAGCTCTGCAAATTTCAAGGCTCGAAGCAATGCTTCATGCTGCTTGCGCTTACCACTGATCACAACTAGAATTTTTTGCGGGGTTTTCATAGTAATCTCCATTAATGAATCAAACTTATACATTCCGACCATACACCGATTACCCAAGCAAAACTTGATGTCGATCAAACTTGATGAATAAACAGTTTAGTTCAATATTTCAGAACTAAATTTTAATTTTTCTGTTCTGCTTCGTTTTTATTCAGCCGAAGGGCTGAGGGCTTCAAAACCATTGACTAAGTCAGAAAGCTCTTCATCAATTGCACTTTGTCTGAGTTTGTTAAATGTCTTTTGCATCTGCTCTTGTAACTCTTCGATATTTTTTTCAGCCCGCTGCATGGCGATTAACCGACTGGCATTTTCGCTCGCGAGTGACTCAATACAACCTTTGAAAAGTGATGTGAAAATGTATTCTTTTATCAGCGTGCTAATGGTGAGCGTATTATTGACTAACAATTGTGGCAGACATTGATTAGGCCAAGTTAGAGAAACAAATTCGTGTTTCCACTTTTGGTCAATGGGTAATATTCGCTGAAAACAGGGGGCATAGTTAGGTTTATCTAGGGTACGATTGAAAAACAGATAGACCTCTTTGAGCTGATTGGTTTTTTGTTGGTGTTCAATTTCCAACAAAATTTCAGATACAAAAGAAGTAATGCTTTCTATTGAATTAGGCAGTGAAAACTGTTTTCCAAGTGGTGCATTTACGCCTTCTAGCAAAGATTGAATTCGTTCACCGGCGGTCCAAATAACTTGCGCTGCGCCGAAGTCTTTCCGTTTTGAATTTAAAAAGTCTACTAAAATATCATTAAATTGCCCCACTAATCCTTGATCTGAGCCAATTACAATTATGCCTATTTGGGTTTTATGATCTGATGGTTTAGATACTTTATCTGTTGTTGGGTAGTCACTTTTGTCGGTATTTAGAAAATAAGCCACTAGTCCTAATTGCACAGTTCGATAATAATCATCAAGTGAAAGCACGGCGTTTTCATATTGGTTGATATTGGCGGCAGCCATAGCTTTCATTGTTCTAACAACTGATTTTAAATCAGTTGCACTTACAATTTTACGTTGTAAATCGCTATTCGATTCACTCATATTAAGCTTCGCCAGTGACAGTGCTTTGGTCAATAGCAGCGTCAGTATTTGTATGGAAAGGTTCAAGCACCTCTTTAAACATTGCAAAGATGAGGTTTTGTTCATCTTTATTAAGGTCGTTGCTTAATTCTAAGTTGTTCAGAATATCCTGACTGAGGGTATTTATTCCTTTCACTACCGCATCTTGTGCCTCTTGGATATGTTCTAACGGAATAGTGTCAAAGAAATGATTTGTCAGGGCTAAGAGCACAACAATTTGTGCTGACACTGCTAGCGGTGACGATTCAGGTTGTTTAAGACAGGCACGAATGCGTTTTCCGTGCTCAATAGTCGCCAAACTATTTTCGTCTAGGCGTGCACCAAAACGGGCAAATGATTCCAACTCTTCAAATTGTGCATACTCTAATTTTAACGTACCTGAAACGGCTTTGAATCCAGCGCGTTGGGCTTTTCCGCCTACTCTGGAAACTGATTTTCCTACATCTACTGCCGGTAAAACCCCTAAATCAAATAATTTAGGAGATAAGTAAATTTGTCCGTCGGTGATTGAAATTAGGTTTGTGGGGATATAAGCCGACATATTTTGTTCTTCGGTTTCGATTATGGGTAAAGCGGTAAGAGAGCCGCCTCCATTTTCTTGATTTAAATGGGTAGAGCGTTCAAGTAATCTTGAGTGCAGATAAAAAATGTCGCCTGGAAATGCCTCTCTTCCTGGTGGTCTGCGTAGCAATAAAGACAACTCCCGATAGGAACGAGCATGTCGAGTTAAATCATCATAAACAATTAATACGTCTTTACCCGCATGCATGAAGTACTCGCCAATACTGGTTGCAGCATAGGGCGCGATATAATCTAAGCCTGGTGGATCATTACCCTCAGTGACCATTACAACCGTATAATCGAGGGCATTATGCTGTTTTAATGTGGCGATAGTTTTTGCAATCGAAGATGACTTTTGGGCGATTGCACAGTAGATACATATTACATTTTTGTCTTGCTGATTTAATATGGTATCAATGGCGATGGAGGTTTTTCCGGTTTGCCGATCGCCCATAATTAATTCCCTTTGCCCGCGTCCAACGGGGAGTAGGGCATCGAGCACCTTAATTCCGGTTTGTAATGGTTCTGTAACTGGTAAGCGTGACATGATCTCAGGTGCTGGACGCTCAATAGGTAAGCGTGGCGTTTGTGCAAGTTGACCTTTGCCATCTACGGCATGACCTAGAGGATTAATGACACGCCCCAGTAGGTGTTCGCCCACTACAATGTCCATTACCCGGCCAGTTCGCTGTACTTGGTCACCTACGCTTAATTGACAATAGTCACCTAACAATACGACGCCAACCTCATTTTCATCTAGATTAAACGCAATGCCGAAGATATTATTTGGAAAAAGTACTAATTCCTCAAAGCCAACACCTGGTAGTCCAGTAACCGATGCGATACCTTGGGACACACTTTCAACAATGCCTATTTCCTGAAGCACACAATTGATATTCGCATCACCATTGGATTGTTTTAGTTGTGCAAACAGTGAGTCATAGTTTTGCTTTAAACTAGGCTGAGGATCCGGCTTCATTTTGTCTCCGCACTTATTTAATTTCATCTGTGTTTGGGCTCTTACTGGCGTCAAACTGGGTCTCGTCATCTGCTAAGTCAAGTGAACTTGTTTTAGGTATCTGATGATTGATATTCTCTTTTAATAGATTTAAATAATTGTGTGCACTCCAGGGTATTTTCCAACCATCAAAAATAACCTCTATGCCACAAATTAGCTCAGGGTTGAGTGTGTAAATAAATTTGATTGCTTCAGCGTTATCTTTCGAATAGGTTTTAATGAACCATTGCTGTAAGGCGTTTTTTTGCGCCGCGCTTAACGCAAAGGTACTGTGAATAGAAATGTGTAAATTTGAGTTAATAGCTTTATCTATTTCAGCGTGTTGTTTGCTGTCCATAATGGTGAGTTGTAGTAATAATTTGTCGAACATCAAATTTTGAACGTCACTATCAGCAAGATCCCGCAGTACTTTTCTACAGGTGGCATATACTTCCTGCATACTTTTTATTACAACTTCTTGTTGCAAACTTTGCATATCTTGCTCTATTCCTTGCAGCCGATTAGCAAGAATATCCGCGGCCTCTTGTTGTGCCAAGGCAAGTAATTTTTGTCGTTCGTCTTTGGCCTCTTGATTGGATTGACGAATAATCTCGCTGCGCTGTTTTTCTATTTGGCTTAGTTTTAATTGATACTCAGCTTGAAGTGCTTCTGCTTGCTGGTTTTTATCATTTGCGGCACTTAAAATCTGCGCAATTTTGGTTTCTCGTTTATTCAGACCGTTGATAATGGGGTGATATAAAAAGCGTTTTAATAACCACAATAATATTAAAAAATTGACGGTTTGAGCGATTACGGTAAACCAATCGATAGGCATTATTTAGTTCCCAACTTTATCTACAAAATAGTTCCAAAAGGGATTACTAAAAAGCACGATCATCGAAACTACAAAACAATAAATGGCCGTAGACTCAATCATGGCTAAGCCCACAAATAGCGTTCGAGTTATGGTTGATGACGCATCTGGTTGTTGTGCGAGTGCTTTTAATGCATTGGCTATCGCTGTCCCTTCAGCTAAAGAAGGGCCTAATACTCCGATGCCAATTGTCAGCCCCGCAGTGATGATCGAACAAATAGCAATTAGGGTGAGGTTATCCATTAGTTTTCTCCTGTGTCGAAACGGATATTGATGTAAATTTGGGGTGCTTTGCTGATCCTGCGCAGTAGCTGCAGCGATATACACAGCTGCGAGAATAAAGAATATGTAGGCTTGTACCATTCCGGTTAATAGACCTAACAAAGACATAATAATGGGGAATACAAATGGGGAGATAATCAGCAAAATAGCGATAATCATGGCTCCGCTCATCATATTTCCAAATAAGCGTACCGACAACGCTAAGGTACGAGACAGCTCACCTATGATATTAAACGGCAGCATAAAGACATTAGGTTGAGCGTAAGACTGCAAATATTTTAATACTCCCTTTTGTTTTATTCCGTAATAGGGGACAGAAATAAACACACAGAACGACAATGCGATTGTGGTAGACAAAGAACCTGTTGGTGGCTCAAAGCGAGGAAATATAGTGAGCAAATTAGCCGTTGCAATAAACAAAAATAGGGTGCCTAGAAAGCCAATGTATTTAGCCGGCTTACGCAAACCTGCTTCGCTTATTTGCTGCAAAATAGTCACTACTAATACTTCTAAACCATTTTGCCAGCGAGTAGGCTGCAATTGATCATTCAATTTACGGGTAATCAGATACGCACTTAGTACTAAAATAGCCATTATCAACCAAGTGAAAACGATAGTGGCATTTAGCTTTAAAAAGCCAAACTGCCAAAAGATGATTTCATCGGGCGTAATATGCATGGTTGTGAACCTTCTCTGTTATTTCTGAATTACCAATAAGTGAAACCATGTGCTTCTCATTTAGTTGTTAAACTGGATTGGGTTTTGCACTAATTGACAACATTCTGTTAGTTACGACTCGACCAATTAGAAAACCGATCAAGCATGAAATAAGTAGCCAAAATTGCTGATTTGAAATTAAATAGAAGGCAATTAAGCTCAACCCCATGCGCAATATAAAACCACCGATAAACCAATAAACCGGTTGTGCTGATCGCAGTCCTTTTTGCACCGTAATCCATAAGCTATAGAAAAAGCTAATGCCTAAAACAACACCCGCAACCAACGCAAATAGCATATTTAATGGTTCGATCATGGTTAGTCTTCCTCGTCTGTTGAGTTGTTATCATTCTGGTTGTGAATCGCTTGATGCTCTTTGTTGACCCAGCCCCATGCAGTGAAGCAACCAATAGCTAAGCCGGCCAATAATAACGCTAAAGTCCAAGAGCGTTGTCCATCGTAATTTTTGTCTATCCAAATGCCTAAACTGACACCCAAAAAAGTCGGTACCGCCACTGACCAACCTATGACTCCCATCATGCCTAACCCAAACCATACACCGGGATTTTTGTGGCGTTTCGCTTTTAGTTTTAATTGCGCTTTTGTTTCTACTTGCTTCACCAAAGAATGCGTTGTGTGTTTTTCGGGTTGTGACTTGCCATCTTTGCTAGACATTAGGCATCAATCTCTAGACATTGATGAAAACTGCTTCAAAAAAGTCGTTTCTAATTTGGCTAACACACTGCGCAATTCCAATTGTTGTTGATCTAATTTTAGAAATTCTTGCTCGACAGTTTCGTGCAACTGCTCTAAAGAACTACCAATTACGGCTCTGCGTACAGAGATCAGCAACTGCTTTCCTGTTTTAACCAGCATACCCTCATCAATCGCAATATAAGCATACTCATTAGCAGATACCTGATAGGTTAAAATACCAGGCACCACAGGTGTCACGCAGTCCAGTCGATTGGGTAAAATCCCAAAACTACCTTCGGGGGTTTCGACTACAACACTGATGACATCCTTTATTTCCAAAAATATTTGATGGGGAAGTAAAATTTTAACTTGCATGTTGGTTGTCCTGTTGGCCTGCCTCTGCACTATCACTTTTTGATTTCAAGGCTTCACTAACGTCACCAATCATGTATAACGCACTTTCAGGATAGTCATCAAAATCACCCTGCAGAATTTGCTCACATCCGCTTAGGGCACATTCCAAACTAACAAATTTTCCTTGCATGCCAGTGAATTGTTCCGTAGTGAAAAAAGGCTGTGTAAAGAAGCGCTCCAAACGACGGGCACGAGTAACTATTTTACGGTCTTTATTAGAAAGCTGCTCTAATCCAAGCATCGCGATAATGTCTTTTAATTCATCATATTGAGCGAGTATTTGTCTGACTTGTTGAGCTAATTTGTAATGCCGCTCACCGACGATATTTGCTGTTGCTAAACTTGAACTGGATTGCAGCGGGTCGATGGATGGATATAGGCCTTCACTGGCACGTTTTCGGGAAAGTACCAATGTTGCCGAAAGGTGTGAAAAAGTATGGGTTGCGGCAGGATCGGTGAAGTCATCGGCAGGCACATACACAGCTTGTATCGATGTTATCGCACCATTTTGCGTGTTCGCTATGCGCTCTTCCAAACCGGATAACTCGGTACCCAATGTTGGCTGATAACCCATCCTCGAAGGCATTTGTCCCATCAGACCAGATACCTCAGAGCCGGCCTGAATAAACCGAAAAATATTGTCAATTAATAGCAAAACATCTTTGTGTTCATCGTCACGAAAATACTCCGCCATAGTGAGGGCGGCATGACCAATTCGAAAGCGGCTACCGGGCGGCTCGTTCATTTGTCCGAATAGCATAACCATATTATCCAGCACGCCAGCCTGCTTCATTTCCCGATAAAGCTCTTCACCTTCACGGCAACGCTCGCCAATACCACAAAAGATACTCACTCCTTTTTGATGGCTAACCATGTTGTGGATCATTTCTGTTAACAGTACCGTTTTACCCACACCAGCACCGCCAAATAAACCCGCCTTGCCACCACGTTCGAGTGGGCATAACACATCGACAATTTTTATTCCGGTCTCGAAAATTTGTAATTGACTGGATAATTTAGATAACGGCGGGGGATTTTGATGCACACTGCGACGTTCACAGTTTTGGTCAAAATCTTTGCCGTCAATAGGGTTGCCGAACACGTTAAACATACGCGATATGATTTGTTTGCCGATAGGCACGGTAAGAGGCTGGCCAGAGTCTTCAGCTTGCATACCTCTGGCTAAACCCTGAGTAGGGGTCAGTGCAATGGTACGTACTTTATTATTAGGTAATTGGGTAAGCACTTCTAACGCGATAGTGCGATTTTTAGCATAGATAATATTGTGAATAGCAGGCGGTTTGTGATCGAACTTAATTTCGACAATGCTACCGCGCACGGCACTGACTACACCGACTTGACTAGGTGCGTGTTGCCAATCTTCTATTAATGAATCAGAGGATTCTATACTCGACATTTACGATGCACCTTAGTTGACATGATCATTATAAATTTCATTGCTGCTTGCGAATTGATCTCGATCAAACTCACAAATGATAATGGTTTATAAATTAAGTAAAGGTTATCGCTAATTTATTTATATTTATTGGGTTTTAAGAATTAGACATATCTTCTAGCTTAGCAACCCCAAAACTTATCCCTAACGAGATGGCGCTTTGCAGGGTTAGGTCGTCCTTTGAAACCCCTTTGGTTTGATTTGCGACTTGTTCTAAAGGGACGCTGGTTAATTGATTATTTTGTTGCACAACAACCCGTCCGAATTGTTTTTCAGTAACCAGTTTTGCTGCAAAGGTACCTACGTTTGTAGCAAAAATACGGTCATTTGCTGTGGGCGAACCGCCGCGCTGAATATGTCCTAAAGAGGTTGCTCTTACTTCAATACTTAAGCGTTTTTCCAGCTGACTTTTAAGTACATTTGAAATACCGCCTAAACGTATCGGATCTGGGCTGTCAGAAATCGTTTGTTGCACGGCCATAGATCCATTTTCAGGTTTTGCGCCCTCTGCAATCACAATAATAGAATAGTGCTGATCACTGGCTCTTAATTCGCATGCTGAGACGATTTCATCCAGATTATAAGGAAATTCTGGAATCAGAATGACATCTGCTCCCCCTGCAACGCCTGCATGTAGCGCAATCCATCCGGCGTAACGTCCCATGGTTTCAAGGATCATAATTCGTTTGTGTGAATGGCCGGTGGTACGCAATCTATCAATTGCTTCGGTTACAATTGATACCGCCGTTTCAAAACCAAATGTGCGTTCGGTGCACATCAAGTCGTTATCAATTGTTTTCGGAACCCCAACAATATTCATACCTAGTTTTGTTAGTTCATAGGCAATTGACATAGTGCCATCACCGCCAATCATCACTATGGCATCAAGACCGAGCTCTTGATAATAAGACTGCACATCTTGTGAGCAGTCTTTACCTTGGTAATCAAAAGGATTTGCCTTATTACTGGTACCTAAAATGGTACCGCCTAAGGGTAAGATCCCACTGCAGTCAGCATAACTTAATTGTCGTACTTTGCGTTTTAGTAGGCCATCAAAACCATCTTCGATACCTATAATTTCAGCATTATTGTTTAACATTAACGATTTTGCTACAGCGCGTATTGCTGCATTTAAACCCTGACAATCACCACCGCCAGTCAGAATGCCTATCCGCATTTTTTAAACTTCCTACGTATTCTAATAATTGATATTGGTCATCTATTTATATCGGGGAATATCACCCAACGACTTTACCACTGTCTGGTGATTGCGCTATTAGTAATAACCCTTACTTTGTATATCAAATTAGCAGAAGAAGAGGCGAGTTTGTTCCATCTCGCAAAGCAAATATGCGGGTATGTCGTCGGTTAATCTCTCATTTTAAACCGACTATAACCACTTTCGTTTTTTGAAAAATAGCAACATGCCACAAACCATGCTTAAAATAATTAACCAAACTACCAGGTAACCGTAGGGTGACAATAATTCAGGCATACTCAGAGGGCCGGCGCTGGGATTGAAATTCATGCCATAAATACCCACCACAAAAGTAGGTGGTATAAATAGCGTGGCAATGATGGTCAATACCCGCATGACTTCATTTAATTTCAAACTAACTAAACTCATGTACAGCTCCATCAAACCATTTGTCATTTCATGGTAGGTTTCGATTAATTCAAGTAACGAAATACTATGGTCGTAACAATCCCTTAAAAAAACTTTAGTTTTTGCGCTTATTAGGCTTTGCGTGTCGTCTCTGATGAGTTGGTTAAGCAGCTCTCGTTGTGGCCAAATTTGCCTTCTTAGTAAAACCACATCGCGGCGTAATTGATGAATTTTCTGTAAGATTTCTTTATCGTGATTTTTTAATAATAGCTCTTCTGTTGAATCAATCAGCTGCGCATAAGTTTCCAGTACCGGAAAGCACCAATCAACCACGGAATCAATTAAACTGTAAAACAAGTAGTCAGCTTTATGGGTTCGCATCTTGCCGCTAGCAAGGTTTAATCTGGTTTTGACGCCAGAGAACGGGTTGAATTGACCACTGCAAAAAGAAACCACAGTGCCCTTCATTAAAAATAAGCTAACTTGTTGCAGATAAATATTCGATTCGCTTTGCACAGGTAGCGAAAAAATAGAGAAAATTTGACCATCGTGGGTTTCTATTTTAGGCCGTTCGGCTCGGTTGGCAACGTCCTCAATGTATAACTCGTGTATTCCAAAATTCGTTGCCAAATGACTCAATAATGCTTTGTCAGGATTACCCTGAACGTGCACCCAAGTAATATTGTCTTTATTGACGTATTCCATGCATTGTTCGACCGTAATACCACTTTGTTCAACCACTTGATGTTCATTGTAGTTAAACAAAGTAATGTTAACCGCCCCATCAACAGATGCATCAATAAGCCCTGGTTGCGCCCCTGGCTGACCATATTGTTTGCGGAATAGTTTCATAATTGTCCTTATATGATGGCTTAGATAACACCACTAACTCTAGGCTATATTTCGTTGCTAATTTAGCACTACAGGAAAAGATGTAGCATCATCATTAAACTAGAAAAGGATTAAATTAACCACATAGTTGGTCGTTTACCCCGAATACTCGTGAAGCAATACAGACATTTTAATTATCGACGCAGCAAGCACTATTTTAAAGGGGAGGGCTGTTTTCCCTCCTTTGTTGGGGGGAACCTTTATATTCGATATGTTTTGAGGATGGAGTAATAATTTGATACTAATAACTGTAAAAGTTATTCAACAGAGGTCGGTATGTGTTCGAAAGCACTACATGGTTCTTCAACTATCAAATTCATGTTAACGCTAGTTAAGTGTTTATACTCTTGCCAACCAATTATCAAATTCACGCTGTAATACTGACAATTTTTGAGATGATATGCGTTCCATATCGCTGATGTTGATAACATTGCATCCGTTAATATTCTCTTCCTGCAATAAGCGAGATAGTGTTTTATGATACTTATCCATCAAAAATGCTACGAACGCCCAGCTTGTAGCATACATTTCGGTTCTTTGAGTGTCCCAGTGGTGCTGATTTGCATTAAATAAGGTTACCAGTGGAATAGCGCCAAATTTACGGATATGAGTTACCCAATGGTTATACAAAGGGTTATCAGTGTGACTTGTTTCGGCATATTCAGCGATCCCCTCATTTAGCCATCTATTCATGTGTCCAAACCAATGACGATTAATCGAGTGCATTGCTTCATGGACCGCTGTATTAACACTCTGTTCATCATTATTCATCATAACAACTGACTCATTTATACTGCTTGCGTAAAATCCGATTGCTGACTTAACAGAGGGGGCTATACGTTTCTGATAAGTGCTGTAATTATTTACATCTGTGAATAATCTAAAATTGATGGTTATCGGCTTTACTAATTGTTTTGGAGTGATCTGAGCAAATAATGCTTTGTTTGCCATAACCCGCGATTCAATTTTATGTTGGAGACTAAATGGCGGGTGAGTGCCAGTGTAGTTAATAGATAGTTCTTCGGGGCGAATTGTTCCTATCACTGAAACCGGAGTGGCACTGTCAATCTTACGTGGCTTATCGCTAAGGTGGCGAGTGCCGCTATCATCTATCCATGTGTATATTTGCTTGCTCGCAGATTTAGGCCGCTTATCAGAGCATACTGCGTCGCTGGCAGATAACTCAGTATGATTAATTAAATTGGCATTTGCAGTTTTTTTACTGGCTTGTTTAGAACTAACACGTGGTTCTACATTTTGTTGTTTTTTAGAGTTTTCGAAAGTTAAATTTTGCTGGGAAATGCGTTCGTTTTTGTGGTCAATCAACCCATCGATATAAGATATGGGGTGTGAAAACCATTCTGGCAAAGGAAAGCGATCTCTACCGATATAAAGCACAACAATAGAGTTAACAACGATAAGCGATAAAGCTACTCCAAGCTTTAATACACGATTTATGTTTATGAACATAAATGTCCTTATAAAATGCCTATAATTCAAAGAAATATTTTAAATTTAAATGTATATCAGCAGATTTTAAAATGATTAACTAGACTCTAAATAGAGCCAAGTTATCTAGAATAATACGTAATTTAAGCTTAATTAACGGTTTTGTTTTATCTGTATCAAGATGCTTAGACACTAAGATTAGTGAGTGAAGTTTTAGAGGTGTCCATTACTAGCAAGTTGCTAATTCCTCAGGTTTCCATACAAACAGATAAACTGGTGATAATCATTGGCAAATTCGTCATTCGTCTTCTTACTTTAATTGAAAAATTATTGCCATTTAAATAATAGAGAATCATACGGTTTTTCTGAATGTTATTGATAAGAGGTCATCTCAAATAACATGGTGGACATTGTTTGAAAAGGTAATAAATATTGCAGCACTTAAGGCATATAGAAGTATTCAAATACCCAATATTTAGTTAGACCCGATTATCTAAATTGATCTTAAGTACAAGGATCATATTTAGTTAATAAATTCCCATTGTTGCCATACAAGGAGCGATAAATACTCAATACACTCTGCCTTGCATTTTCTTCTTCAGCAATTTTAACGGTTCTAATTTGATGTTTCCTGTATTCGATTGCGGCTCTATTAATGAGGGGGAATGTTAAGGGCTTGAATTTTTCAGTGTATAGTCCTTTCACTAGACCAACGAATAGGTCAACATCATTTTCCATCTCGGCTTTAATAATTGCGTAACCTAGGGTTCCCATGTCAGCGATTATATAATAATGCTCTCTCATCTTTTTATATGGTGTCATTTTAGGAGAGTTAGCATTAGTGGCAATTAACTTATTTAAATTGTCTATTACCTGTTCTGCATTTTCTTTATATTGTTTGACTAATTCCAAGACGTTGTTGCTGTTAATGCTTGTAGAATGATCAGCATAATTAAACTGCATGTCTCGGGACAAACTTTTTGCGTAGAGTCCATAATAAATATTACAAACTGGGTTTGAATTCGCATTATTGGCGTAAAAAAGCGTTACTAATAAGAATAAACAACTAAAAAAGCGGTTGAGCGTTAGTATATTTACCATTGGATCCTTCCTTGCGCTTAAATCGTGTTAGGGTAATTTAATTCTGCCATTAAGTATTTTATTGGTCAATATTTGAACAGTGTGTTTTAGGGGGGCGACTTTTCTATTGGCATTTAGAGCATATTTTAACGGGTTAGTTGAAGACGAATTGATTGTTAAAGTTATTTATTTGAAATTTGTGAAAGAGTCTCCTAATTTAATGTAATAGATTTGCCTTAAATGGAATTAAAATGTCAAATAATGACTTAGGTACACTCGCTTCCTCAAAACGTGAACTCACTTTCATCCGGTACCTCGCGGCGTTAGGCGCTATTGTTGGTGGAAATATTGGATATGAATTCTATTTAGGTAGTGGCGACACACTTCCAATCTTAGCGGGGGTGTTAATTGGCGCAATAGCAGGCGCACTGTGCGCAAAAGCGCTGAGCATAGCTATTCAAATCGCTGTAATGACACTCATTGTTTTATATTACGCAAATCGAATTTTCAATATCTGGGCTTTGATAACCTCATAAGCCATATATCTGTGGGGTCACCAATAAGTCAGCCGTTGAAATATATCCAGTGGATTTACATCCTGAGTTGGCTGTTCTGCATAGAGAAGTTCATAGCGGTAGATACACTAATTTGTACCCCTAAATGTCCCCCTAAAAATCAAACTATCAACGGTCATTAGCGAACCTTCTCCGATCAAAAACCCATAAAAAAACCCTGTTAATCACCGTTTTTAGCGGCTTTGGCAGGGGTTTCGTCGTTCGTCGAACGTAAATTTGGTGGAGCTGGCGGGAAGTGACACTAAGTTTAGTTAATTGACATAACCCTAGAATACATAAGGCCTACAACCTGTTCAAGCACTCTGTAACCACTAAAAGTGTGACACTTGTGTGTGACACTTACCAAACTCTTTCAAATGAATACGTTTGATGAGCTGTACAATGCTATGTCAATGTTTACATAATATAAATTCTTATAAAACAATAACTTATATGATTATTTTCTTTCATTTTCTTTAATCTTTAACTATATTATTGATAATTTATATAAGGATGAAATCATGAATTTTGAAGTGCCACAACACCTTTTAATAAACGAAACTTTTGAAGATAAACAATACTCCTTAATTCCGTATGTAGAGCTTGTAGCTAATGTGAATATACTCATTCTGAATGCAGTTGTTGGGGACAGTACCATCGGAAAAATGACTAAGATGTTTTTAGTGGTAGATTTTTTGGATATGTATCAAATTTTATATTCGTTACTTGGGGTTAAAAGCTTCAATTTAACTCTATTAACGCGACGAGATGATAATAATGGGGTTTATGCCGTTTCCGATGTTATTGAAATACTTATGGGTAAGGATGAAGCAAATCAAGATGGTTATATATATCGTTGTAAAAGTGGAAAAACTTATATAGATTCTTCTCTTGCAAACAATGAGCACGAGCTGCGTGGACTACAGACTTTATACAAGATTGAAGATTGAGTCGAGTTTAATGAATAAGACATTCTAAGGACTTGCTATTGTCAAATTACATGAGCATATACGCGCTGATGTATCACTGATGCGGAAGTTTGATGTAAAGGTCAGCTTTATTTCACTTTCGAAGCGAAAAAAGGAGGGGATCTTTTAAGTTTCAATCAGCTTCAATTATAAATCACTCGTTTTATAAATAACAACGTTCCTACTAATAAGTTGTTTCAATGACTGCCGCTAGTGAAGAATATGCAATGCGAAAACGAACTAACACTATCCATGCTTCAACACTAAAGCATTACTTTTGGAAACCTTGGTTTATTCAATAAAGCTAGCCGAGAAACACGGCCATCCACTTAGAAGCTTTGACTGAACTTGAAAACCATTATTAAACAAGGATTTACTAAATGAATTTATCTATTGAAGATCTCTTTTCAATTGTTGTCAACCTAAGTGGTTGGTTAGTATTTTTACTTGCTACCATTTTTGTGCCTAAATATTTGGGAGCAAAAGCTAAGGGGCTTGCTCAAAAAGAAGATGTTGAAGCTGTTACACGTATTGTAGAAAAAATTCGAAAGGAACACGCGAAGGATCTTGAATTATTGAAAGGAGAAATACAAAGTAATTTAGGTAACCAAGAGTTGAAACGAAAAGTGTATTCAGACTTTGTAAAAAGTTTATATGTTTTTAACGATGGTAATAAGGATGAGACTTTAAAGGATTTATTTATAGATAGTTATTCTTTAATGTGGGTTTGGGCACCTGATGAGGTTTTGTTAGTTTTAAAAGATTTTGTGCAACTACAGACTGATATTGGAAAAGGTTTAAACGTCAATCAAGATGATGTGAAAGCGTCATATTCGAAATGTATTTTAGTATTGAGAAAGGATATCTACAATAAAACGGAATTGGAATCGTCTGATTATAAATTCCCTCGGTTTTGAACGTTAACCAGCTTTACTACGCGATTTATTTTAACTCGTCAATGTGAACAATTACATTGCTTATAATTTAGATTAATATAAGCCTTATTACAAAATCTATACACAAAAGGGATTTATTTAATGAAAACAGAATATTACCTAGAATCTAGTTATTCAATCTCAAATAAATCAACTAAAATTACGATAGAAAAATCTAAATATGAACGTTTAAAAGAATGTAAGGTAATCTTGTCTGAAGCGTTTGCACTTGAAGAAAAATATGAGTTATTAATCTCCAATTACAATGAGCTAGAAACTCAACTTCTCAAGAATTCATTATCATTTATGTTGGATAGAACTGATGATATTTATCATGATGGATTTGAAGAAAGATTGATGTTTAATCGGTGGATAGTTAACCTGTTATCGTCTGCCAAGATGATATTCGATCAAGTAAATACCCATGTTAGGAAATGTTTGCCATACGAAAATGGCGAAGTACTAAAGGAAAGAGTCAATTCTCTATATTCAAGAGAGTATGACAAGCATTTTGAATATCGATTTATGTGCGCCTTGAGGAATTTTGTTCAACATTGCGGCTTGGCTGTTCATGTAGTCAAACGAAATAGGAGTTGGACAGAGCAAGACAGCACTGACAGAATGAAAAATAGTGTAATTATATTGACTAAAAAAGCAAACCTCTCAGGAGAAAAACGTTTTAAAAGAGACATCTATCACGAAATGCCTTCTGAGATGAATTTAATTTATTCGACACGAGTATTTTTGGAGTCTATTAGTAAGGTTCATATAGAAATCAGAAAATTAATAGAGACATCAGTACTTTTAGCGCGCACAGAAATTGAAGAAACGCTAAGTGAATATTCAAAAGCCATAGGAAGAAACGTGACTACAGTTGAAGCCTGCTCATGCGAATTTTCAAATCACGAAGAAGTTGCTGAAAGAGTACAAATATTTTTAGAATGGGATGATATTAGAGTTAAGCTGACAAAAAGAAATAAGGGTTTAATTAATCTTCATAAGAGATTTGTCACCAATTTAATGAACCCAAAATAATAAATGACTATAAAATCCAATTCTTTAATTCAGTTATATCGACTAATACCTGACCTAACATTTTACTTGAGAGGTTTCACCAAACCGGACTAACAGCTGTAAGCGAAAATCAGACATATAATAAACACAATTTATAAAAGTTTGAATATTACATTCATGGTTGATAGCCTATATCGAAGAACTACACGGATGAATCTTATGAATAAACTGTTTCTGTTGATAGCAATCATTGTTTGCGGTAAATCTCAAGCGTCACTTATCTTTTACTCCACACTTTCTGAGTTTCAAAACAACACCGCCAATCTTGTTATCGAAGATTGGAGAAGCTACCCAACACACACAATTCTCTCTAATCAAAGTATCAACGGGATTACTTACCAACCCGAAAACTCGCTGGGAGAATCAATAGTAACGCTTGGCAGCAGTTGTCGTTACGAGGAGTATTGGTGCATCAGCCACCTTTCCGAATCTGGAAGAACGCGCAGCTTCGGGCGTGGAGCAGTGACTTTTAAATTTGAAAACCCTATTAATGCGTTTTCTATTTCCCTCATTCAGGGGATCAATGACCGCATTGATGGTACAAGCATTTGGGATATTTCTTTCGACACAGGCCAGTCAGCACAAGTTGTTAGCAATTACACAATTGATAATAGTTACGGATTAGGATACCTCGGTATAAGCGGGATAAATGGTGCTAGAGAGGTTATTGTGCGCAAAATAAGAAATGACTCGAATGTGGTTCACTCATTCAATCACATTGGATATCAGAGTATTACGGTAGATGAGCCAGCAACATTCCTCCTTTTCGCAATGGTGTTTATGTTTATGCGTAGATTTCGAAATCACACATAAACTGCTACAGACTTATGAATTTGTTTTCTCATTTAAAGCAGAATTCAACTTAATAGCAGCCCTCAACTTTAAATACTACGAGGTTACCAGTATGTATATATCAACGCTTCTATACCCACTTTTATCAACTACCGGTGTGTGTACTTAAACTTCATTCAAACTTCCAAATTGAGTTCATGCTAGCTCACTTTAGTCGATGATGTTTTTAGTGGCACTAAAATTGGAACTTTTGATTCAAAACGGGTGTTCACAAGAAGCAAGATCTATAGGGTTTAGTGGTCGCATTGAATTTGTAACCTCTTTGAATTTTTCTAATTTTTACAATTTTTGCCCCCCCGTTTTGTAATTTCGCATTTTCTTATAGTTGTTGATTATCTACTCTTAGAGCAATATTCCGTATTGTACTAGCCCAAAATCTCCCTCCATTCGCGGTGTCGATTCTCATTGCATTTAACCGGTTGGCAATTTCAGAGTAGGGCAAAGATGAGTTAATCATGGGTTCTATCATCTTCCACATTTCAGCTGCAAATTCATCAGCTTTGCGTTTTTTGGCTATGTTCCTTTCGTTTGTTTTCGTTCTAAGCCCTCCTAGCTTCCTTCCACGAGCTTTTGCTTCTGCGAGGGCGGCTTTTGTTCTTTTACTAATGAACTCGCGCTCCTGTTCGGCTAAGGCTGCGTATATGTGAAGCTGGAATGGATCGGCATGAGGCATAGTCGCAACTTTAAATTTAAGTTCTCTGTCTTCCATCATCAATGCAATCTTTGAAACTTTTCGACTTAATCTGTCGAGCTTCGCAACAAGAAGAGTAGCTTTATGACTTTTGGCTAATTCAATTGCTTGTTCTAATATCGGACGAGCTGAATTAGCTCCAGAATCGATCTCTGTAAGCTCAATCAGTACCGAGCTAGGGGAAGGTGAGTAGTTATCGAGAAAAAGCTTTATATCGCGCTTCTGGGCGTCTAAGCCTAAACCGGATTTACCCTGTTCATTCGTGCTAACACGTAAGTAAACGACATATTCCATAATTTTACTCCCCTATACAAAATAGCAACGGTGGTTGTGATATGTAAATCTTGTATTTAACTATAAGAATAGGTAGCTTCACCGTCAACTATTAAAATGGAAAAATGGGTCAAAATGAGTTATGCCATCATCTACTAAAAAAGCGGCTGGAAATCCAGTGATTACAAGGGCTCTGGCCAATTCTTCCAGAGGGCTGTCTAGAGGGCGGCCAGTACTTAGGTATAACAGTTATATTGAGAGTTATACACCGGAACAGTTACCTAAAATAACAACTAGAAAACAATTATATAAAACACACTGCTTAGACGCTAAAAAGCATCACTATATTAATTATGGATTGAGAGCTGCTGTTCTGGGGTTACTAGAGGCAGCTAATAACGATAAGACTAATACAAAACATGTGACTGTTCAGTTGAATGAAGGTTTTTCAAAGAGAGTTATTGATGAGAGTGGTACGCGAGGGTCAGCGCAATATTTTAATAGAATGTTTCGTATGCGTATCGCGGCACCATTAAATATTGCAAACTACTTTTTTGTGTTTGAAACATCTCAACGTGGCAATTTACATGTTCATATTGTACTCAATATTGATGAAAGTGAAGTAGGAAGACTAAAAGAGCTACTGAAAAGCTCTGGGTGGCTTCAAACCGATAATTTGGGGAAAGTGTCCAACTCGGCAATTAAAGTTGATAGCGGGTATCCTGTGCGTCTTTTCCGAAACGCTATGTCGCTAGAAGAGATTGAATATATCGAAATGGAAGTTGAAGATTACTCTGACGACTCACTTTGGCAATGTGTAAGAAAAAAGGCAGACGACAAAGGTAATATAGTTTGTCAGGAGTATCAGCTTAAAGAGCATCATACTATTGACGAAGGGTTAGCTGACTATTTGTGTAAAGACCTTACAGATAGTTTATTTTATGGTGGTAAGAATTACGGCATCAGTAGGTCGCTTAAGAGTCATATGAAGCCATATATCGAGCAAGTGATTAGTAAAGATAAAAAACATAAGTCCTAGGTGTAAGAGTGTGTATGTGTGGGTATCGTTACTAAAAAAGTTGCGCTTCCTGCAACGCGTATTCTTATATTTAGATGAATTAGTCTGAACTCAATCTTACATTTTCTATATACAGAGCTTGACCAAAACTTGCAGACGGCTCCGTGCCAAAAGCTGCCGTACCCGACTGCTCTGTAAGGTCGCTTCTGGGTAGTCTCAGTGGCCAAGTCAGTTAGCCTTTATAAGTCTGCCAAGAATCATATGTTTTCCAGTTAGATACCCACTCAGGAATATCACCGGCAGTCATGGGCCGAGCAATGCCATAACCCTGCGCCAACTCACAACCCAGTCGTAATAGTGCTGCTCCGTGTTCGATGGTTTCTACTCCCTCGGCAATGACTTCGCGCTTGAATGTTTTAGCTAAACCTATGACGCTTTCAACAATCGCTAAATCGTCGACATCTTCCAGCATGTCACGCACAAAGCTCTGGTCGATTTTAATCAAGTAGGCTGGTAGACGTTTGATATGGGTAAGCGATGAATACCCTGTACCAAAGTCATCCAAGGCAAAGCATACGCCTAGTTCATGGCAAGCACTCATGGTGTTAAGCAATTGGCTGATGTCACTTAACTCACTGGATTCCAATACTTCCAATTCTAAATAGTGAGGGTCAACTTCGGGATGCGCTTCTAACAACGCTGTTATGCGAGTGGTGAAGTTACCTTGTTGTAATTGATAGGCGCTAATGTTGACACTGACAGATAGGTCTAAGCCCATGCTTCGCCATTGGCTTATTTGAATTAGTGCAGTGTCTATGACCCATTCACTTAGCTCCAGACTAATGGCATGACCTTCTATCGCTGGTAAGAAATCTAAAGGTGGGACTATACCGCGAGTAGGATGCTGCCATCGGATTAATGCTTCGACACCTATCACATCACCTGTGCGCATATTCACCTTGGGTTGATAATGCAACACAAACTCACGTCTACCCAAAGCTGAGCAAACATCGCCTATACTTTGCTGCCGAATCTTCATCGCATTATCTTGTGTGGTATCAAAAAATTGATAACGGTTTTTACCTGCTTGCTTAGCAAAATACATGGCTTGGTCGGCGTGACGCATGAGCAGGTCTGCATCTGCATCGTCTTGTGGATAAAAGCTGACACCAATACTCGCTGAGATTTGCATTACAGCATCACCCAAAGTAACAGGAGCAGCAGCGGCCTTTAGTAGTCGTTTTAATACAGACTCACTATCTTCAATATTTTCCAAATCAACCATGACAGCAATAAATTCATCGCCGCCAATACGTGCCAGCGTATCACCTTCTCGTAACGCCTCTTTCATGCGCTGTGCCACTTCAACGAGTAGTTCATCCCCCACATAATGGCCGTAGAGGTCATTGACGGCTTTGAAGCCATCTAAGTCCATAAACGCAACGGCTAATGAATTATTGCGGCGTTGACACTGCACCATGGCATGGTTCAATCGGTCAGCCAGTAGTACACGGCTGGGGAGGTTGGTTAATGCATCGTAATGAGCAACGAGTTTCAGCTTTTCTTCGGCTTGTTTACGGTCAGTGATTTCTGTCCGAATGCCTACATACTGAAAGGGCTTACCTTTATCATCTAGGGTCGGAACAATAGTCGTTTTAACCCAATAGTCGCTGCCAGTCTTATTGGTATTCTTAATCTCACCATGCCACGCCTGACCACTAGAAATGGTCTTCCATAAATCCACGAAAAACTCGTCTGGGTGTTCATCGGACTTAACGATTTTGTGGTTATGGCCCAGTAGCTCTTCACGGTCATAACCGCTGATGGCGCAGAACTTGTCATTGACATAGGTAATGCGGCCAGCAACATCAGCGATGCTCACAATGGCGTGTTCGTCTATTGCACCCTTTTGAGAGATTAACTCTCTATTCAACTCTTGGGTCGCTTTGGTCGCTTGGATTAGAGCGAGTTCCTTCTCTTTTTCAGCGGTTATGTCGCGGGCAGTGACAACTATCCTTTTATCCTCAAGCGAGATAATATGTGCGCTATAAGTACTATCGCCCGATGGCATCGACAGCATGTAGTCGAATGACACTAACGAGTTAGTTTCAATTGCCTCATCAAATGCATTTTTAAACTGCTCAGATACTTGTATTGGAAGTAAATCAAGCATCTTTTTCCCAATTAATTCATCGGGTGTCAGATATAAATCTTTACTATCATTCACATTATATTTGACTATAACGCCATCACTGTCGAGTACGAACTGTATATCTCGGTTTGACTCATTCACTGCGCACATTAAATCGTTTGTCTCGTTAAGTTCCTTGCTTTGAATTTTAAGTCTGGTGACATCTTTTTGAATGCCTAAATAATGTATTAGCTTTCCTTGATTATCAAAAATTGGCGACATGCTGAGTTCATTCCAAAACATCGAGCCATCTTTTCGATAGTTTCTGAGCGTTACTAGGCAGGTTTGTTGTTTCTTGATAGTTTCACGAATGATAGTTAATTGATCTTCTTGATCTTTATCATCTCCCTGTAGATAACGACAGTTTTTACCAATAATCTCTTCAAGGCTATAGCCAGTCATCCTCTCAAAAGCCGAGTTAACAAATATCAGCGGATTATCTGGCAGTGTAGGGTCCGAGATCGTTATGCCGTCACGAGAGTTCATAACAGCTGCCTTGAGTACGTTTAGATCAATCATATTTGTCCTTTTACAGCATCAATCATAAGCGCAATCCCATTACGTGTCTGTTCGTTATAACGCCTAAGAGGCAACTACCCACTTATTGACACTCAGCAATTTTTTTATATTATTACTTTGTAACGCGGTTGTAAATTCTTCAGTAATCATTGCCTCACACCACTATTTTATTATTGCTACACGTGCGCAAGAGTTATTGATATGGCAATTGTAAAAACTACGATGAGTGAATTTGTAAGCAAGGGTTTAAGTTTTCCATAGATGATTCTGATACGGGTTATTCAAGCCTTGCTTATTTAAAGGAATTGCCTATTTCGGAATTAAAAATCGACAAGTATTTTGTTGACGACATTGAAATTAATCAGCCTGAAAAATCTTACGCTATTGTTGACACGATTATTGAAATGGCTCGCGCATTTGTTGTGAAGAGTGTTGCAGAGGGAGTCGAGACTGATAAGCAATTTGCCTATTTAAAGAAAAAGAGGCGTAATCATTATTAGGGATATTTATTTTCAAAACCAATAGATAAGGACGACTGGTTAAAGTCTGTTAACAAAGAAACTAAGAAGAAAATTGGATGAATGATTAATCTATTTGATGCTTTCTGAAGGTCTCCTAACTCAGCTTTTGATACGGTAGGTAAACATAAACCAATGACCGCTTCACGCCCTGAGTCATTCAACAAGTGTTTTATGTTGCCAATAGCGGAGAATTTCTCTCTTTCAGCGCTTTTAAATACTTTGACTCATCATAGGGAGTTCTTGTATTCCAACATTTATAAACAATTCTGACCCATTTATAGGCAAGTGCTCTCACCGCCGATTGATGAGACTTACCTTTTGAACGCTGTTTCTCGTAGTACAAACCAGCCCAATATGATTGATTTATACTTTTGGCTGACCATTCTATAAAGCTTTGTCTGACGAACTTGGAACATTGCCAACGCCAATGTACCCAACTCTTTTGACCACTTCGTTCCGTTACAGGGGACAGTCCAGCATAGTTTTGTATTTCTTGGGCGCTATTGAATCGTGATCTATCCTCCCCTAATGCCGCCAATAACCTAGGAGCCAAACACAAGCCTGTGCCGGGTAGAGAATCAAATAACTCAGCATCTGGCATACTGTTAAATAACTGACTGATTTGTTTATCATATACTCTGGTGTTTTCAATGATCGTAAGTATTTGTTTGCAAAGCGCTGTCACCAATAGCTTGTGCGGTAAAATAACACTTTGGTCATCTGTCAACGGAACGGCCTTATTTATTGCCTCAACACGCTTATCCGTATTGGATACTGCGTTTCCACCTCTAGCATGAAAGAACTTAATAATTGAATTGGTTCTGGCACGTTTAACTGCTTGTAACGAAGACCATTTTATTAAGAAGTCACAAAACAATTCACTATCTCTATGAGAGAACCACTCCAACGGCTGAGGGTAATACTGTTTCAGTGAATTGATTAACCGATTAACATTTCGACGTTTATCGTCAACCAACAAACGCCGCTGCTCAACTAAGAGCGCTAATGTACGTGTCTGGTGACTACTTGGACGTAACGGTTTCACTTTATCGGGATAATTGAGCATCATGTCTAATGCTAACTCAGCATCAGAAGGGTCATCTTTAGCGCCACTTGGAAACATTGCCTGACGATATCGTGCAAGTGTTAGACCGTGGATTGGAAAGACGGTGACGAAACTGTACTTCTGCAGTGCGTATACAATCGGGCCTTTAGTCAACTCGACTGCGACAGCAATTTTACCCTTGGCCTCTTTACGCAGCTCATTTAGCCAGCTATCTATGGATTCAGGCGTGTGTGAAATAACTTCAAAGCTACGCTCCCTACTTTTACCTATTTGCACACAAACATCATGTTTTTTATTAGCCCAATCTAAACCAACAAAAATTGAGAATTTAGTTTTCACGTCATTCATTACAAATCTCCAATAGTTGAAGTTTGTTATGTATCCTTTACTCTTCGAAAGAAATATAGACAGCGTTTTTAAGGCAAGCCCTGAGTATTCGTTATGAGTAAAGTGACTCATTGCATCGAAAGAAAAGCAGAAATCATCAAATGAATATCGCTCAATATTCGTATGTAATGAGCACATAACCTAAACAATCTAAGTGTAGATAATTAAGGTTGAAAGACTATATTTCGCTCAGGCTGTGTGAAAACTATTGATCACCTTTTGGACTAAGCACGGTGTTTATATGATCAATCAGTCTTAATGTAATCACCTATCTAATCTCCGTTTTTAGTATAATTAAATGGTCAGCCAAACCAGAGAGAATCTGTGATGTCTCACCATATTAAAGGTCAATCAAGAACACAAACTACACTGCTACCAGAAGTGCTAGATGATTTTGTCACTGAAGATAATCCCGTTCGAGTCATTGATGTTTTTGTGAATGAAATAAATCTTGAATCATTAGGTTTTAATCGGGTGCAGGCAAAACAAACAGGCCGTCCTTGTTATCACCCAGCAACACTGCTCAAGTTATATATTTACGGTTATCTAAACCGTATTCAATCATCACGCCGTTTGGAAAAAGAGACGCATCGCAACGTTGAACTGATGTGGTTAGTCGAACGTTTGCAACCTGATTTCAAAACCATTGCTGACTTTAGAAAAGACAACGGCAAAGGCATCAAGAATGCTTGCCGCCAGTTCGTTCAACTGTGCCGTCAAATGAACATGTTCAGCGATGCGGTATTCGCCATTGATGGCAGCAAATTTAAAGCTGTAAATGCCAAAAAGAATAACTTCACTCCCCAAAAAGCCAAGGACCATATTGCATTAATTGAAACGAGTATCAGCGACTATTTATTGAAGTTAGATAGTGCAGACGCTAACGATAAAAGTGATAAAGATGTGGGGTTGATGCAAGATAAATTAGCCTGGCTCAAGAATCGCCTTGTTGAGTTACAAGAAATTGAAGAAGCCGTTAATGCTCACCCAGACAAGCAGTTATCGTTAAATGACCCCGATGCGCGTTTAATGAAAACCGATAACATGAATCGCAAGGTCTGCTATAACGTGCAAAGCGCAGTTGATACAAAACATCATCTTATTGTCAGTCATGACATCACGATGTCGACAGACCGAGGCCAACTAACGCCCGTTACAACGCTAGTGCAAGAGGCTCTAGATAGAAAAGATATCACCGTTATCGCCGACAAAGGTTATTTCAGTCGTAATGATATTAAAGCAGCTCAGGATTTAGGCGCGACAGCTTTAGTCCCCCAAATCGATACATCGGGTTCTAAAAAGAAAGGCATATTTAATAAATCATTGTTCAAGTATGACCAAGACAAAGATATTTATGTTTGCCCAGCTGGAGAGGAGCTACCACATCGGCGAAACGTGTATGAGAGTGGCTTAGAGCAGAAGGTGTATGTCAATCATATCGCATGCAGGGACTGTAAAATTCGTGCTCAATGTACCCAATCAAAAACAGAACCGAGGAAAATGCGGCGTTGGATACATGAGGCTGAAATTGACGTAATGCAAACAAGGTTAGATGCTGCACCTGAAACGACGGTCATTAGAAAACAAACCGTCGAACACCCGTTTGGCACCATCAAAATGTGGATGGGGGCAACGCACTTCTTGATGACACGCAAGAAAAACGTCAGTACGGAAATGAGCCTCCATGTACTGGCCTACAATCTAAAACGAATGATGTCGATTGTTGGAATACACACACTCATTACCGCCATGCAGGAATGATGGCGAGTTGTTAGCAAAATCCTCTCTATTGCGCAGTATACAAGCTAATTTGCCATCCTTTTTAGAACCGTGACTGATAATATTTACATTACTGCTAGATAGCCTAATGACTTAAATATGGGTTTAAATCTGCGTAAAAATATCTGAATAACGATAGATTGGTCTTCGTTTTAGGTTTTCACACAGCCTGCGCTCAAAGCCGCCTGTCGAGATACGTAAAAACCTATCGACTCAAAATGTCAGATCAGATGTAAGCTACTACAATTTAGATACTTTGGATGATTAAGTTTTACTGCTTCGCCATTGAGAAGGTTTCGACTGAAACTGTTAGTATATTAACGTTCGGATTTGCAGTTTATGAACAACGTAGCTCTACTTAAAGTTTGAGTATTTTTAATTAACAAAGCCTTTTGATTGAGCTTCACGATTCACGCAAGTGCCCAATAATTTGCAGCATTCTAAAAAACGGATTTCGTGCATCATGAGTTGTATTACTTGCTATCTCTCGCAGCGCCTCAATCCGTCGTTTGTATTCGCCATTTATAACAGACTCAAGCGTATTTATATCTGACAAGCTTTCAGTTAAATAACCAACAGGTACGACTGGTGACCAAAACATGAATTTGTGGTTTGTGAAGTTATCTAGGTACTGTTCTGCATATTCTTTTTGTCGTTGATGTTTATTCTTTATTTTAATGATTGTTTGTTTATTGTCTTTATATAAAAGACCACGAATGTGAGTTGTAACCTCGCACAAATATGCAGTATTGGATTTAAAGTTAAAGCCTACTACATCCAGCTCACCCAAACCCTTTAACCCGCCACCAGGAGGTCTAACGTTGTAATCAATGACGTCGCAACCTTCTACGATCTGGAGGTGGGCTCCAACGATAAATTCACCAATATCTGTTAACATTGAGTTGAAGTCCCTATTTTATTTATAACGAAGCGTATAGAGTCATTTTTTACTCTCAAGTATCTTTTAACTACGTTGAGCATATTACTTTCTATTTGAGTCTTGCGGCTAACTTTTAGCAACTCGCTTACGTTTTTTAAACCGCTCAAAGTTAAGGTTATCTAAACACACTTGATGGTCCATTGCATCCATAAAGGTTTTAAGTCGAGAGAGGTCAACTCCTCCATGGTTATATGTTTGATTCCTTTGACCCTCTTGTGCGTGTCCAGTTAAATAATGACGTTCGGAATCGTTTAAAGTGTTGCCATTAATTGTGGTTTTATCTAAGTTGGTTGTAAAGTTGTGGCGAAATGAGTGAAATGAAACACCTTGTTTGCCATCACTGGTTCTTTTTTCAAGACCTATATACTTAGTAAATCGCTCGTTAAACCATTTTGAGGCGTAATCGCCTAATGCTTTCTCATTTGCTATGGACAGGTCTGGAAATATCATATCATTGGCTTTAAGTCGCTCTATGTAATTAATAAACCCTGCTTGAATCAACACTTGAGGTACCGGCACCAATCTAACTGAAGATTCATTTTTTTTACGCTTAGACAAATTGGACTTTTTACGAATGGGATCTCTCCATGTTTCGTTTAAATCAAGTACCCAAATACCATCTTGCAGTCGAATGTCTACTTTCTCTAAGCCGACAATTTCAGAAATCCTCGCTCCAGTTGTGTGTGCAATAAAAGGGAGCCAGAAATGATAGTATCTAGGTTGCTCTCTACTCCTCAATTTATCGCCATACAGATAAGAATCAAATATTTTTTCAAGTTGTTCTTTAGAAAATGGTACTTTTTCCAAAACGTCACTGTCTTCTTTATTCGGTACTTTGAGTGAGGGATACTCCTCGTAATTAAATGATATATTGTTGCGTTGATAACACCACTTTAGAAACGGGCGCACACATGAAAAGTGCGTTTCTACACCATTAGTAGCTAAAGTTCTACCCGTATTACGTTTGGCTGCATTAACCCAAAAGTCAACTAATTCTGCTGAGCCTGTGGGTTTAACATGTGTTTTTGATTTAGCAATATTGGGAGCGATAGTTTTGATTACATTGGAGTATCTATCAAGCTCGTTATTACCAACGTCATTACTAAGCTGTTCAATGCCAACTATCTCAATAAACCGTTCCAAATTCGAGACCACTTGGGTAAAGGTTCTGGATGCAAAGCGGGACTTTCGTTCATTTAAATATATCTTTAAAAGCTCATGTAAAGGTTTGTTTTCGCTGGTGGCAATGGTAGACGTAGTTGTTAAATTTTTTGTTGAAAGCAGCTTCTTGCAGAAATCAATTAATTTTTCATTCTTATCCTCAAGCCTGATGTTGTCTTCCTTTAACTTATCGCTAGTTAGGGTCTGATTTCTTGCATTTGATGCGTTAGAATGGCTCTCAAGCATCATTTCGGTTAAGGGGGCTGTAATACTGTCCAATATAGACTGATTGAGAGATCTCTTAGCTAATCGAGTCTTCCAGTGGTCACCAAATTCAAATGCCGCATCACAAAATTTATCGAGGCGTTCATCTACTATCTTTTTTAAATCACTTTTCAAAAATGCCATTTCGGCTGTCGAGTGTGCCTGTTCTCTATCCATACTACAAAACTCTTTAATTCTAGACTTCAGATGTGGCACAACGACGTAATAAACCGAAAGAGCTTCATTTAACTCCTTGGTTTTCAATGAGAAGCGAATCTCTAATCTGTGCCTCTTACTAATAGTATTGTTAAAGGGTAATAAAAAGCGGAGGTAATAATTTGAGTTACGATTTTTAAGAAGGTAGGGGAGTTTGAAAGCCATTTGTGTGACACCTGAGTGTGACACTTTTTCGCACTTTCGACCAAGATGTCGACCTAACTCGTTGAATTATCAACGAATTAGGTCTTAATTGGTGGAGCTGGCGGGAAATTAACTAAGTTTTCAAGGTGTTGATATTCTTAATGTTTTTGTTTTAAATTTATTTCATGTACCACTACTTGTACCACTAAAACTACTTTCGAATAGGTCAAGGAGTAAACATCCTGAGTTTTTATAAAAAAGATTTTAACTCAGCTGCGATTTCTTCGTAGATTTTGCTTTTCTTCAATTCTGGATTGATGCCAATTGGATCAACTGCACTTACGCCAAGGTTATTTAAATTCTGAATTTCCATTTCAGCATATATTGGACTTGCACAAACTACTCCGTTAGATTTAGCTGTTTTGTCTAAATCTTCTAAAATTTTAACTTGATCTTTTGCTATCGCAGCTGTCATATTTGATGTTTCGTTTTCCATAATTCTTACTTCACCTCCAGTAAATATATCTCCACCTAAACGATTACACTCATTCCATATCTTACGAGATTCATCAGCAGTAAATTTTGACTTACCAACTTTTTTGGCTATTTCTTTGATAGTTGTTTTATTTAGAGCTTTTCTATTTGCCCCAATTATTTTTAGTATCGGAGTTTGAACAGCTTTGCTTAATCTGAATTTTTTATAGCATTTTGAATTTTTACCAGAGCCTATAGCATAATGTTGTGTTTTTAATACTTCAGAATTAGACGTCAAGAAAATTTCATTCTCTCCATTCCTAGGTGGAGAGTGTGCAAATTCTCTTAACTCACCATTAAAGCGGAGCATCGCAAATTCAATTTTATTTTTCTTAGCAATATCAACCAAAATATCTAAAACAGAGTCTGAATTATTAATTACGTTTTTATAATTAGATAAAAACAATCTATACATTAAATTTGCACCAGCAAACCCGTATAAAACGTCATCTATCTTCGCAATCTTAAAATAATTTTCAGAATCAAATACTTTCGTAACGTTTCCATATCTATCTACAAAGCTAACTCTACTGTCAGACCCTATTCTGCCAGTACGGCCATCTAATCTAAATACTGTAGTTGTCATTGAACTCCCTTTCGTTAATGTAGGAGGATATCATTATTTAGTAATGTTCATCTATCGATATCAGTTTTTTAAATATAATAAAAAAGTATAAATCTTTAAGGTTTTACAAAAAGTAATAAGTATTAATTGCTTAGTCTAGGTGGAGGATAAAAATCTTTGACTAAGAATTTCTAATTTTCCATGTTTGAGTTTCATTTCGCAGTAAAATCATCTCATATCTATTTAAAAATTGAACAATTTAACTTTTTAAAGTCAATTCATTTAATGTTTATAAACGTTTTCGACTAATATAGGTTTGAATGAAAACCATAATTTTGAAAGTAACTTATGTTTCCTTACTATTAGCTTTATCTTTATTTGCTAACAGTTTAGAGAAGGCTGACGCTAACCAACCAATCGTAAAAAAGTCAGCTTCCGGTATGTGCCATGATAATAGTAGTGCGTCATATAGTCGGACTAAGAGTTATATTCCGTATAAATCCATTGCCGCCTGCATCGCCGAAGGGGGACGATTACCAAAGAGCAAAGTTAACCAGAAAGATAAAGCAACTGAAGAAGCGGTTGCTGAGGGTAGGGAGTTTGTAAGCCTCTACAACAGGGGGGTTGGCCACACTGGTTAGATTCTGATAACGATTGTCAAAATACAAGACACGAATTGCTAATTCAAACTACGACTAAGCCAGTAAGGTTTAAAGCAAGCAACGCATAGTGAATCATATGGTTAAAGCTTGCGAATCTGACTAATACTAATTGCGCTGACCACTGTTTAAAATATTAATTCAAGAAAAAATTGCGTGTTGAATAAATTAGGCTTGCACATTATTCTGTATTTAGTCGGCATGAAGTTCGGCTTAGTTTAAAATTTAATTAAAAGGATTTTTATGAAAAAATTATCAATCGTATTATTGACTTTGGGGATGTCAACATTCGCACAATCTCAATCAATTGAAAAAGCAATGATGTTGTCTGAACAGGGGCTGTCAGAACGTGCTAAATCCGAGCTGGTTGACGTTATTTTTAGTAATAAAGCTAATTCCAATAAATCTAAAGCATATTATGAACTAGGGAATATTGCTTTTAGAGAAAACAGAACTTATGTTGCTCTTAGTACTTGGACAACGCTTATAGAAATATATCCACAATCTGTAGAAGCAAAGCTGGTAAAAGAAAAGATTGTTCAATTGTCTGAAATTGTTGGAGAAAGCTCGCAAGGAAACTTAGATAACTCTATTGCATCTTCATATCTTAAAAACGCTAATTTTTGGTCTGATGATAGAAGTAAGAAATTTACTATTGATAGTAGTTGGCTTCCAAAAATAGACATGGCAATTAAGTGGTATGACAAAGTAATTAAAGAGTTTCCTGGTTCGAGAGCAGCCAAGATTGCTTATGATGAAAAAATAACGACACTTTTCGGATGGAAAGAAATCGGGAAGTACGGTTCTTCCTATGGTGTTAGAGCAGATTTTGAAAAATACATGCCTATGGTATTGAGTACGTTTGATGAGTTTGAATCTAAATTCCCCGACGCTTCTTCACTTCAAGCACAAAGGTATCAAATAGCACAAGCATATTGGAGCCAAAAAAACTGGACGTTAACCAAAGAATGGCTAAACAAAATAATAACAGCTGCAGGGGAAGGTGATTCGTTCTATAAAGATACTGCAATCAATCGTTTGAATAAAGTTGAATATTAAAAACTCATTAGTAGGCAGAACGACCTAAGTAGGTCGTTTTGATTCTAATTTAATTGTTCAAGTTTTAATCTACTGATATCTTCACTAATAATTTCTACTTGTTCGATGGTAAATGCTTTTTTAAAACCACAGAAAAACCATTCTCCGTCACAATACTCGGCAATTACAGTTTCGCTATCTATTTCTTGACACTTAACCCCGTAATAACCTTCTGAAATCTATTTCATTAATAATTTCCGCTTATTAGAAGAAAACAACAAATCGAGTCTGGAGCACCTTGAGTAAGATAATGAATGCGATTTGCAATACTCTCTATTGAATCATTAAAAGGGACCCATTAACTGTAACTATACGCGCCATAAGTGCCAAGACAAGTCCAGAAAACGCTTTATAGTGCGGGCTTTCGTTTTGATGATAGTTTTGAAATTAAATTGGATATTTGGGGAAATACCAAGTTTAATCTGATCTAAATTTTACAATACGCAAAATCAACTTTTTCTTTTTAAATATATATTCAGCTTTTAACTGGTAGCCTCGAAATATGATATAGAATGTAATTGTCGTTTACGTCAAGGCTAGTCGTGACGTTAGGGGATAATGTTTACTAAACCTTTGTTATGAAAATATTTAGTGTCGGGCGAATTACTTGATTAACTAAAGTACGAAGAACTCTTTTCAATGCCTGAAAGTTGGGTTGGGCGGCATGAGAAAGGAGAGTTCTCTGGCTTACTGATCAGTACTACTCTTTAGATTCGCTATTAGATATATCTTTAGTCTCTATCTCGTCAATTATGTTCAGACCTTCGTGCCTAAAATACAATCCAACTACTAAGAAAACTAATGACATTATACAAGCCAAAAAAATCGGAACTTTTACAGAATTAAATAGAAAACTGGCAAATGGAGCGAACATTACCCACAGCACCTTTTCACTAAGTGAGATCAATTGCAAAGCATATAAATTTTTGGCAGCCTTCGACTTGTAGTTCTGGTGCCCTTTTCCATGTAGAAAACTGAAAAATTTTGTTATATATCCCATTTCTCTGATCCTTTAGTATTTGCAAAGTACACTAATCGTAAATTACGAAGGTGTTTACTAATATGTTGATTTTATTCAGGTTTAAAGCTAATAATTTGAAATAAGTAAATCTACTTTAAAAGTAGTTTGGGGTGGTAATTTTACCTTGTGGGGTTGGAAATTCAAGGGGAATATTTGACTATATTTTAATTATGGTAGCGTAACTTAAACACTTAAATAATTTTTAATCCCAAGAAACATTGAAAATAAAGATAAAAGCCAAGGTGTGTACCAGGAACTTAAATAAGGTTCAGAGAACAGGCTTTTAACAATACAAAGTAAACCTGTTATTAAATTTAGAAGCCTAATTTTGAGTTGATACAATTCAGTTTCCTTGTCAGAACGTGAATAGATTGAAAGGGTAAGATTTTTGCCAAGTTTAATAAAATACTTTGATTTCTTTTTTGAATTATTTTTTTTAAAAGTTAACCTTTGGTTTGTCAGAATTGCATTGACATGCAATATTAGTTTTACAATCGGGCCAATATCAACGCTACTAATCGCTGCTTTTAATGGGAAAAACCAATTAGGGTTAGTTTCCATTGGTTCTCTACTACTTTCCTTAAAGGTGGCGCTTTTGAAAATCAGGAAATATCTAAAATTCATCCATAAAAATATAATCCAAAATATATAAGTTGCGTTTGTTTTATCTGTTAGAACAATATTTGAGAGTGGAAGCTTTACATCGTGACCAACAGTTCCACCGGCCATGTAATATGTGATGATCATCAAAGATATTACAATTAAGTTTCTCCTTTCTGGAATGGAGTCGTTAATAGCCATAAAGTGTCCTTCTATTCATTTATATATTGAGACTATCACTACTATAGAGGTAGGTCAGCATGAGTGTTCTTTGCTTATTGACGGAAGCTAACAATTTTAAAGATACTCAATAAGTTAAATTTGCATGATAAAGCTGCCTAACACAGAAACAATTTGAATAAACGTTATTACTGGGTATCAGTGCTCTAATAAATTATCTTTTGGTGCTGAGTAATTCCAAATCGGGCACTATTTTATCGCTTACAAAATCAATTAAGTTCAATTGAAAACACAATAACTTGTAAAATCAAAATTATAAATTTACGATTTAATTTAATCACACGGAAAGGAAGTGAAAATGTTTGGAAAATCTAAAAATGACACACCTCAATGGACTGTTCGCAAAGAATTTTTATACGACAAGATTGCGGACAAAAACTATAAACTGACTAACACTCATTCTTGTTTCAATGAAGCTCTTGGTCAAGTATCTGTGTGGTATTTGGGACGGTTTCTAGTCACAATTCCATGTGATGTTAAGTTGTATAATAAAGCCTTAGCTTATTATCCAAAATGCGATAACTTTATACGAACTGATTTTGAGTTTACAGGAGTTGATTCAGATGGTGAACTTTGGGTATTGAAAGATGGACATCTTCAATCAGTTAGCAATAAATCATTAAACTTAGCTGGATTAAGGTTTGAAAAGATCGGTAAATCTTTAGCGGTGCTTAACTATGGGGTTAACGTTTTAAATTTTACTGAAGCTGATATTGAAACGTTAGAAGAAGCCAAGGCCTCCTATCTAGATAGAAAATATCTTCGACTTCCCGATGAAAAGCTCGCTGAGTTGTTTGATAATCCACTTGAAATAAAAATGCAGCGAGACAAAAAGTTACTTAATACGATTGATCGCAAAATAATGGTTACAACAGAGACATTTTTACATGAAAAAATAGAAAAACGTATTGAAATAGTAACAGCTGAACTCGCTTTCGGAATGAATATTTTTAAAGACATTTTTGCAGCTTTTTCTGATTTTTTTGGTGGAAGAAACAAATCAATTCAAAATGCTTTGAGAGAAGCAAAGGAAACTGTTCTATTGGAGCTCAAGCGTGAAGCATATAGAGTCGGTGGAGATGCAGTTGTAGGTGTCGATTTAGACTATAGTGAAATTTCCGGTGGTGGCAAATCGATGTTATTCATAGTGGCCAGTGGTACTGCAGTTAAGCTTAAAAAATGAATAAACCATTAAAGTACTTTCCTACATCATGTAGAATTTCATATCTAAACTGACTCTTAGCCAATACAATCTCGATCTAACCCATAATAATTGGTTAACTTATTTCGGTAGTCGATTTATCTTTACGTTAAACCATTTTCTTAATTCATAGCTAGGCAACCACCAAAGATGGGAAGTCATGATACGACGATATTTAGATATTTTTATGTACGCTGTGTTCGGTTGGGTTATTTTGTTTCTTGTTGGGGAAACAATTTTATGGGAAGAATGGCTTAAGCTTTGGAAGAGGTTGTACCTAATCACTAGTGACTCTTATCAAGTTGTATTGGTACTAGCTGGACTTCTCCTTACTACATTAGCGTCACACTTTCAGGTTTATCACCCGAATAGGTCGTTAATCCCTTGTTTCCGTTATCCACCATTAACTTTCTCCGTAGGTTTAGTTATTTCGTATTGGGCTAGTCAGCAACAACTTCCAGCGTTAATAAGCAGTAACTGGGGATTGTTTGTTGGCTCTTTACTATTACCTATACTGCATTTTTTTTCCTATATGCATTCTAAAACTACAAATCAACCATCTATAGACAACCCTAGACTTAAACTGTGCGATTTGCATTTAGAACCAAGGCTTGCGGCCAATTTACTTTTAAAAGAACTAAACCATAGAAACCAACATATTGCTCTTTGTGGGGCTTTTGGTACTGGCAAATCAAGTGTAATCAGCGCAGTGTTACTTGAGAAGAAAAAAAATGCTAATAACTATAAGCTTATTCGTTGCAATATTGACCTATGGGGAGTTGACACTGATTCTATTGTGGCATTCGTATTAGATGCGATAACACTTACATTATCTAAATATATGGACGTAAGTGGGTTTAGGCAATTACCTAGTCATTATTTGGAGGCCTTAAAAGCGAGTAATTCCTCATGGAGTTTCTTATCTTCTTTATTGAATAAGCATGAGTCTCCCGACAATTTACTTAAACGTTTGGATGAGCTTTTGTATATAACTCAAAAAAAATTGGTTGTGACGATTCAGGATATAGACAGAAATGCCGACGCTGAAGCTAGTATGTCAATACTCGCTGGGCTACTGGAAAGGCTTAAACAACAAGGGAGCAATATCACATATATTTTTGCAGCAGAAAATACACCAGCTTTTTCAGAAACAATTCGCAGAATTTGTCCAGTCCGTATTGATTTGACTCTACCGTCGTTGACAAAGCAAATTTCAAGTCTACAAAATGACTTAATTGAGACCTTACCAGCTAGTTATTTAACCTGCTTAAACTATAAAAGTACTGGCTTTAGTCAGAGTGATGCTGCTATGTTCGCAGAGCTATTACCATCATTTCGAGCCTTTAATTCACTGAGCAAAATGGTAATGCAATCATGGGGGGAACCTCAAAGTAAAGGTCTGCGAGGCGAAGTTAATCCGCACGAACTTATATCGATGTATATCCTAAAAAACGAATATCCGCAGATTTACGATCTTATTAATTATGCAGATTCAAATGGGTTTGAAAATTCACTAGCCAGCTTATTGGATAATCATATGCCAGCAGCGTCTGAAGCTGAGAAAAAATTGGTGATAAAAGTTTTTGTTTCCCTTGGTTTTTTGAGTAACTATGGCTTAGAACTCTCACAGCTTAATGAAATTGAAGATGCTGATACTGGAACAACAAAAATCGATATCGCCCTTACGAATAAATTCTCTTCTGCATCAAATGTTCTCTCGATTCTAAATGCTGATCGCAAAAGAATGATTCTAAGAGGATCTCTAATTAATTCTGATTTTTCTCACATGGAAGCATACTCATTATTTAAAGATATAGCTAAGGGATGTATAGAAAGCCTTGATTTACTGATGGTTAAAGTTTTAGAAAGTAAAGAGCTTTGGTTATCAGCAATTGAAGGTTATGGTGTACGAATGCTTTTAGGTAATGCGGCAAACTCAGAGTTGCCGAAAAAGTTAATTTATAAATTCTTGGAAATACCTGATGCTGAACTATCTCATCTTCTTTTTCGTAGTATATTTCGTTCTATTCAGAAGTCGACTGGCTTAGCGCCTTATGAAAACTTCATTTCATATTTATTATCTAAGCGGTTTATTGATGATAGCTTGCAGTGTGAAAAGCACTTCAAGGCAAATTCAATGGTAGATATAATATACTTTTTTGTATTAATTCAACTTGGAGTTGACGACAGACCTTCTAAAGCAATTGACGCTGCAAAAGCTTTCGTTATGGGTTTTGCCGACAGAAGTACTGTGCAATCGTCTGCTGTGCTCATAACTCTATTTGCAGGACTAAAGCAAATTTCTTTAGTTCAGACTTTTCTACAGAAGGCTTTGACACAAAAAAATATCAACATTTTAACCCAACGTTTAGAGTCTGTGGATTTAGACTCAGTAAACCTGCTAAAAACATATCAACGGCTCTATCTAGAAAATGATTTGGTTAACCAAGAGAAATTGAAGCAAGACCATGAGCAAGCTTTATCAGGGGTGAAACTTTTAGGTTAACTAATTGAAGGCGAGCACAAGTCAGTTTCAAGTATAAATACTACGAGCTGATTTATCCGCGATTATATAATAAAGGAGGCAATTAGTGGACTGTTCCATATAACGAGTTACTTGGCAAAAGGTTCCTCTATATTATCGCCAATAGTGTCAATATCATTGTTACTAAATGCTTTTGAAAAACCACAAAAGAACCACTCATCATCGCAATACTCAGCAATAACTGGTTTGCTGTCTATTTCTTTGCAAATGACCCAATAATAACCATCTGAAATCTTTTTCATTGATACCCACCTTACTTTTAAAGAAAACAACAAATTGAGTTAGCTTTATTTCGCACAAAGTGAACTTTGCGAGTCGCATTACCCGTGTGCCATTGTTCAGAAAGGACCCATTTAATCTAATAGAGTTAATTTAAAAAAAAAGAAATAATCTTTTCAATCAAAGTTTTCTTCTTTGGTTTAATCAACTCGCTACTTTTAGTAATACGAATGTTCGAGTGAAAAACTGTTGGGATTTGTAGAGGTTTACCTTTCAAGCTGTAAATTGTGTTTCGACGCTTATTTATATGGTCACCGGAGTTTTCGTCTTGCATCAAAATACCTTTTTAACTAACAAGTTTTGTAAAGTGTACATGAGGTTTGTTATCTAGTATTAAGATTTGCGTTATGTTTTAGGGTTACCGTTAACTTACCTTATACACGGGGTTTGGTCTCAACTGAACGCAATGCAAAGGATTTCATTACTTATGATCACTGCCCATACATGGACTTTGCTAGTTAGCTAAATGTTAGCGTCTACAAAGGCTTTGTTCTTAGTAGAGTTCATTGATACCTTTTTCTTTCCCTCTGGCGTCACAGGACCAGTACTAGCGCCACCATGATACTTACAACGTCCATTTGCCCAACTTGTGCCATCGTTCTTACAAGGATGGCCTGAGCGCGTTTTTGCTTCGCATTTCATGTCTCGGCAAATTTCAGGAAAGGGCAAGCTTTCTCTTGCTTTTCCCTTATAGCCACCAGCAACCCATTCATTAAAGCTATTTGTGCTGTCTTGATAATATGCTTTAAGAGCTTTAACTTGCTTGGCTCTCAATTTTGGCTCGGTAGTCATTTGATTGATAACCTCATTTTGGTAAAGAAACCTGTTGTCATGATCTGTAAATCACTCCATTTATTATTGCAAAACTAGCAGTAATTCCAGCGCTAAGGCTTGTTAAACATGGTTATATCAATCGTGAGTTTTTGGAGTCCTTACGATAGCTATTAAATCACGATTGTTTATCTCTGTTAGCAACACCATGTAGTCCCACGTAACCCATTCTGTTTAAAAACATACCTAGCCTTGGCATCGTCCATTCGTTGCCCCACGATGTTTCGAGACCTTTAGAGTGAAGGTGAGCAATAACCGTTTGATAGGTTGGTGTGCGCCACCAGCGTTCTTGACTATCAACAAACTCAATTATGACTTTTAACGTCACTTGTCTGTGTTGTGTAAATTCAATTCTTGTCATTTACTAACCTTCAATATTGCCGCAATAAATCATGGTTGCTTAATTCACGTTTTTTATCTTTTTAGTTTCGCGCAATTTCATAAAAGCCCTTTTAAAAGATGTTTTAAAGACTAAATCAAGAGCAATATAAAAGAGCAATACATGGTAGATATATAAAGGGGTAGCAGATTGCGCCTTTTAAATAAGTAAAAGTTGCCTGAAAAGAAGCAGTTTGCTGCTTTTGTTTCTTCTTGCACATTATATATTCAATTAAATGACGCATTATGCTGCTTTTGAGCCCTTTAAAAGACGCAAATTGCTACCGCTTAAACGCAAGCTTCTGGGTTTATGTGAATAAGCATCTGGAAATAACTTGCCGTTACACTCGTTAACTTCTAACCATGAGAGCGCGTATAAATAACAATTTCCTTTTCTGACTTTCTTGCATCCTGTAATTATTATCCACCCATGATCTATAAGCGTGTTTCTATGCCTTTGTAACGTATCTTTTTTCCAGCCCCATTTTTCCATCGTTTTTGGAGCAAGTGTCAAATCACCATTGTTTTTACCATTGAATTGCCGTGTAAGGTCCCAGAGCAATGCTTTAGGAGTTGCGTTCATACTTACATAATCTGGATGATCGAAAATGGCATGAACGGCTTTAAAATATTGTTGGGTATTTTTGCCTCTTCCATTGGCGTACATACCTTTAGAGTTTGCTTTTGCCATAGAAAAAAGGGGAGGTTAATCCCCCCCTCCAAATACCGCTTTTTTTAGTATGTTGTGTTGTTCGCTTTTAGATCTATCTAGGTCTATGCATATACTCATGCAAGCTAAATGTGACTCATCATCAAGTTGCGAGCCAGCCAAGGACATTAGTTTATGTAAAGCTGTGAGTTGTGATTCAACTTTTTGGTGTTGATCCATAACTGGAAAAACTTCAAATTTTTTCATGCTGCTTCCTCCTGGCTGCTAGATGTTGGCCTATTCAGATATAACGGACAGTTTTTAGAAGGGCATGCTTCAACCTGTTGTCTCCATGTACCTGACTCCGATTTGTCATAGATACAATCGTAGCACTGGGCATTTATAGCCAATCTTAGTGATTTTGGGTTCGACTTAGCCCTTTGCATTGGGGTTATAGTTTTAACGGCTATTTGCGTCTTTAAATCAGCCTTTACGGTAGCAAAGTTCATGCTGCCACCTCACTACATGCATTGTCGGTAGCTGGTGGATTGCTTGTGAAATAATATCGAGCTACGCCACTGTGCTTTTTGCCAGTCCCATCTATAAAGTTTTCAAGGACCTTTTCTATTGGGTAGCCTTGCAGTTTCAACTCCAAAATTCTTGATGCTGGTTGCATGATGCCGTGTTGACGAAATTCTGGTGTATTAACTGATTGATGTTTCTTTAACAATGCTATAATTTGCGAGCGTTGGGTATTGGCGCTAGTATCATTATCATTTAAAAGTGCATCAGTCTTTTGGTCGGGGGTGATGTGCTTTTTCATCTTTGCTCCTCGCTATGCTGCTAGATGCTTAAGCAAGTTATTTGCTAACTGCTCGCGCTGTTTAATAAGGGCTTTAACTATCTGGCGAATTTCATCGTCTGACTTGCCAACCGCTCTCGCTGAAACAATTGTTAGGCACTCGTGTTCGTAAATACCAACAGATCTATGTCCCAAGTTTATATACTTTGGGAAAAGGCCGTCGCGAATTTGCTCAAATTGAGTTGTATTTGACAGTCCAGTTAAAATCTTGATTTCTGGCTTACGTATTACTTTGAATTGTTGATATTGCATGATATGCACCTCGGTTTGTGGCTAACGTTTGTCAGCTTTCGAGATGAACTTTGATGGAAAATAAATGTTTTTATCAGTAGTTAGCCATTGTCACCAATGCTTGTTTAGGTAACGTTACCAATATCCTAGCCCACTAATGTCAAGTGCTTTAGGTAAGGTTACCAAATAACTATTTTCTTTTAGATTTGATTAGCCATTCAACCAAATCAGGTTTTTGCTTACCCCCTAGAGTTATTTCGTCTGGAGTGGAGACTTTAATAATTGCATCAATAGTAGTTTGCTCTTTTATTCCTTTTGCCATTAAATAATCAGTTAATTGTGATTTAGTCGGCCTTTTCATATTAACAGGCAGATCTTTCCAAGCTGCAAGAAAAACGTCGTAAGCCAAGTATAAATAATCAGGTGTTTCCTCAGCTTCAATCAAATTTTTTAAAGAGCAAGGTTTTTGTATATTGTGCTCTTGGGAGGCTTTCTCTAACTCGGTCCTAAAGTTTGATATTAGATCCATGTTTCTTTCAGTTTTTACATTATTGACCTGAAGGTTTGGTTCCACTCTAATACCCAGGTTCTTTTCTCCTATTTGATGTAACCATATTGCAAAGCTTTTTTTCTTAATTTTTATTTCTTCTGGTTTTTGATTTTCTATATATTTGTATAATTCAATAACCGTTGATTCATCCGGTTGCTCCCAAATCACATCTTCAGGAAGAATTTTTCCCATTTGAACGAGTTGACATTGTTTAAGGTGCGCATGATGTTCTATTGCAATTTGTACTTCGTGTTGGAGAGCTTCAAGTAACTCTTTAGCTTGAGCGCTTTTGTGTAAGACTCTATCGAACTCAATATCTTGTTGAGGGTTAACAATTTGATTCCCGTTATCATCGTGCTCTCTTATAGATAGCTCTTCTAATGTATCTTCGTACTTTTGAATTGAGGTGCTAAAAATATTTAATGCAAATATTATTGCCTCTTCACACTTCCAACCATCGATATATCTATTCATTCTTTCCCTCAAACAACCCTAAATAATCACCAAGTCAGGTCAGTAGGGTTCTGACTTTTCGGGAGCTACCCTAGACTTGGTAAACTTTCCTTTGATTTTCTAAGTTAATTTAGCAATCTAATAAAATCAAAAGTTAATTACCTAACTAGTTTTAAATTTTGTTTCGAATTTGAAAGGCTCACGTTTCCAGTTGAAGCGTTCTCAATATGCTCTGACCACCAGCACATAAGTTTTCTTCTACGCTCTATGTACTCTGAACGGTTGTAAGCTCGTCTAACTTCATTTTTATCTACGTGGGCTAGTGCGCTTTCAATTACATCAGCATCAAAGCCTTGTTCGTTTAACGTGGTACTGGCTAATGAGCGTAAACCATGTGCAACTAAAACTTTATCAAATCCCATTCGTTTAAGTGCCATGTTTGCGGTCTGACTGTTGGTGTGTGACCGAGGGTTTCTATCAGATGGAAAAACATATTCTCTGTGACCGCTAATCGGTTTAATTAGATTTAAGAGTGACAAGGTTTGCGGTGTTAGTGGTACAACGTGATCGCCGTTACCTTTCTTTTTCATATTTTCAGCGGGAATTGTCCAAGTTTGTTCTTCTAAATTGATGTCAGCCCATTTAGCTGTAGCGGCTTCACTCGGTCTAACCATAGTATGAAGTTGCCATTCAATTAAACAACGAGTCACTATTTTTATACTGGCCATACTAAGCGTTTGCATAAGTCTGGGGAGTTCATCAGGTTTCAGAGTAGGTAAATGCTTTTTCTTAGGTGATAAAAACGCGGCATGCATTTTCGATAAAGGATTGTGTTGTATAACACCTGTATTAACAGCGAAGTCCATCGCTTCATTGATTCGCTGGCATAACCGCTTTACCTGCTCATGATGGCCTTTAGCTTGAACAGGCTTCAATACTTCTATTGCTTCGGTTGCGGTGATTTCTTGAATCGGTCGCTTACCTAAAGCGGGTAATACGTGTTTTTCGAGTGAACTTAAAATTTTTTCAGCGTGGTCTTTACTAACTTTTGATGCTTTTACCACTATCCAATCTGAAACGACTTTGTTTAATGTGTTTAAGTTGGCTTCTGTTGCGGTCCGCTTCGTTTGCTCTTTGTGGGCACGTGGATCAATATCTTTGGCTAGCAATCCTAATGCATTAGTTCTTCGTTCTCTTGCATCGGCCAAAGATACCTTTGGGTAAATTCCGAAGCTCATATCTGCCCGTTTAGACGAGTAGGGGAGTTTATAGCGAAAGATCCAATCTTTTGTACCACTAAAACGCACTCTTAAATGCAGTCCTTGTCCATCTGATAGGATGTAGTTCTTCTCTCTAGGCTTCGCAGCGGCTATTTGAGAGGCTGTTAGTGGTTTAGCTATTCTAGGCATGTTAGTGGTACAAAATGTTCAATTAGTGAGCTTGTACCACTAACCGTACCACTAAAATACCGAATGTCAAAGACCATTACCGAACGCTAAAGCATAAAAAAACCCTGTTAATCACCGTTTTTAGCGGCTTTGGCAGGGTTTTCGTCGTTCGTCGAACGTAAATTTGGTGGAGCTGGCGGGACTTGAACCCGCGTCCAGAAAGCTTCAACCGTCGGTACTACATGCTTATTTTGTCTTTTATTTAACTATTTTGGACTCCGACAAACAGGATTCCTAGTAGCTGTTCCGATACTATTTCGCGGTTCAACCTCGGACAAGTTTCCCTCGCTATTCTATTAGTATGACCTTCCAAACCTTCACGAATAGAAGACGGCTGAAGTGGAAGGGCCTATACAGGTTATTAAGCTGCTAGTGCGTAGTTTTCGTCGTTTGCGACTATTTTTTTGCGGCTGTTTAAAGAGGCAAACCGCACCTCTGCATGCACCTAAGGCATCCCGATTCCTGTCGAATCCAAAATCAGCCCCGATGTAGTACTTTTTCAAGTAGCAGATAGGATAACACATCCTTCTCTAAAACAATATGTGGGGACAATAAATTTTACTTCAAGTGCTTGGGTTTTAATCGTTTTTTTATAGTTTGCGTTTTTGAGTATTATTTTTGTTCAATTGTTCTGATTAAAACGCGGCGGATTAGACCTTATTTAATCTCAATGGGGCTGGCATTAGCATTTTGACAACCTAGGGCATAGAGATGATAAGATTTTGCGAGTGAGTTATATGTAAGCTTTAAATCATATTTTTAAGATATCTAAACATTGGGTGGTTGCTGAATTACGGCTATTTTTGTTTTGATAGCATAATCAGTAGTTTTTTCCATCATAAGAAGGGTGTATGTCTTCAGATATATTTGCAGAATTTTCGTTACCTTGCGGTAAAACATTAAAAAACCGTTTGGTCAAAGGGGCAATGGAAGAAAACCTAGCCAATGCCAAACAATTACCCGATGAAACCTTGTTCAATTTGTATCAAAAGTGGGCGCAGGGCGGAGTAGGCTTAATTATTACTGGTAACGTAATGGTTGATCATATGGCCATGACTGGTCCTGGAGGCATGGCATTAGAACAAGATACCGATTTAGTACCCTTTCAAACATTGGCGCAAAAAGCCAAACAAAATAATACACAGGTGTGGATGCAAATTAATCATCCTGGACGACAGGTATTTAAGAAAATGGGCGGTAAAGTGCTGTCAGCATCTGATGTGGCACTGGATCTTGGTAAACACTCTAAACTGTTTAGCCAACCTAAAGCAATGTCGGAAGAGGAAATTGAAGACGTTATTCAACGATTTAAACGCACCGCATTATTGGCAGAAAAAGCGGGGTTTGACGGCGTTGAAGTACATGCCGCGCATGGGTATTTACTGGCTCAATTTTTATCGCCTTTAGTGAATAAACGTAGCGATCGCTGGGGAGGGAGTTTAGAAAACCGCGCCCGCTTGTTATTGGAAATAGTTCGCCAGATAAGGGCTGCTTGTGCTGCCGATTTTGCCGTTGCAGTAAAATTAAACTCAGCTGATTTTCAACGTGGAGGTTTTGATGTCGAGGATGCCTTAGCGGTAGTTAAAATGCTTGAATCATTAAACGTCGATGTAATTGAGCTTTCAGGTGGTAGCTACGAAGCTCCTGCCATGCAAGGGCGTACAGCGGATGATCGAACACTTGCAAGAGAAGCGTATTTTCTTGAGTTTGCAAGTCAAATTGCCCAACGAAGCCAGATACCAATTATGACTACTGGTGGCATCAAACGTTTACCGGTGGCCCAAAAAGTACTCGACTCTGGTGTTGATTTAGTAGGAATGGCCACTGCGCTTGCCTACAATCCTGATTTACCTAATCATTGGCAACAGGTGCCTGGAATGGTCAGCATGACACCGAAAGTTGAATGGAAAAATAAAACCTTAAGTGGAATGGCAAATATGGCCCTTGTAAAACGCCAATTGCGTCGCATTGGCACGGGAAAACCTGCAAAAATTGATGCTTCAGCCATATATACATTAATCTTGGAGCAAATTTTGTCTGCTAAGTTAACCAAGCGTTATCGTCGTAATGTGAAACTTGGTGCTGAATAGTATTTTTTTATTTTGCATAAAAGAACCTAACCAACAGGGTTTGATTAGGCTCATTGCCTGATAATTGTAATCAGGCGCTATGTTTCATCATGCGTTCTTTTTGACGTGCCCAATCGCGATCTTTAACCGTATCCCGTTTGTCATGGGCGTCTTTACCTTTGGCTAAGTGTATTTCTACTTTCACCCAGCATTGTTTCCAGTACATTGCCGTAGCAATAATCGAATAACCTTGGCGTTCGCGCGCGCCCATTAGTCGGTCAATTTCGCGGCGGTGAATAAGCAGTTTTTTTTGTCGATCAGGATCACACACAACATGGCTTGATGCTTGATTTAAAGGTGTGATTTTACACCCTTGTAAGTAGGCTTCGCCGTTGTGAATGTTCACAAAACTATCTGTTAAGTTAACTTTGCCTGCACGAATGCCTTTTACTTCCCAGCCTTGTAATTCTATACCTGCTTCGATTTTATCTTGCAGGTGATAATCATGACGGGCTTTTTTGTTTAAAGCTATCGTGTTGCTTTGATTTGATTTAGCGTTCTTTTTCTTCATAGTGGCGAATTATATCAGGACCAATTAATTTGTCTGTAGAAGAGTTAAAAAATAGTTGTATTTACATGGATGAACTATGAAATATGATATTTCGTGGTAAACTTCAACGAGAAATTGCAAGGTTACATAGAGGAAAATGAATGGCAAGTGTTCATCGCAGTGCGCTAGTAGCATTTAGTGCCGAATCGATGTTTGATTTAGTCAATGACGTAGCTTCTTATCCTGAATTTTTGCCTGGCTGCGCACAAACTAAAGTACTAGAACATAACAAAGATTCGATGAAAGCGGCTGTGCTCATTGCCAAAGCGGGTGTTAAACAATGGTTTACTACGCTAAATGCGTTAGATAGAGGCAAAACCATTGAAATGAATTTAGTTGAAGGGCCTTTCTCGCATTTAAGCGGTGGCTGGTCTTTTACTGCATTAGCTGATGATGCCTGTAAAATTGAATTGAAACTGGATTTTGCGTTCTCCAGTCGATTGGCTGAAATGGCCTTTGGAAAAGTGTTTAACACAGTCGCAACTAATATGGTGAATGCCTTTACCGCCAGAGCGAAAGAGGTATACCTATGACCGACTCGCAAATCACTGTTGAAGTAGTGTACGGCTTGCCTAAAGAACAGGCGCTTATCAGTGTAACAATAGAGAAGGGCAAGACAGCAGAAGAAGCAATTCAAGCATCTGGTATTTTACGTCGTTTTCCTGAGATAGATTTATCGGTGTTGAAAATAGGTAATTGGAATCGGACATGTAAACTTACCGACATACCTAATGACGGCGATAGAATAGAGATATATCGTCCGCTAATTGCTGACCCTAAAGAAGTACGTCGAATACGCGCTGAAAAGGCCAAAGTAGAAGGACGGGCAGATAAAGTCACAGGTGGCCGAGTAAAGTCGTAAATTAGCAGGTGCTTTAGGTAAATAGAACGGTTTTTTTGCATATGTTTAGTTAGATTGACCTTAATCCCTTGCACTGAAATTGCGCTCAAGCACGTCATTCATGGCTAAACGCCCATGGGCCCACTATCGTTCGGTAATAGTGGAAATCATAACTAATTAAGTAACTAAAAAAGAATTTTAAAATGGCGATTCAGTGGTATCCCGGGCACATGCATAAGGCCCAAAAAGAGATAAAAGATGTGCTACCTAGCGTGGATCTGGTCATCGAAGTGCTAGATGCACGGATACCATATTCCAGTGAAAATCCTGCGATTAAACACTTAAGAGGTGATAAACCTTGCATCAAAGTGCTGAGTAAAACAGATTTGGCTGATCCTGAACTCACCCTTAAATGGCAAGATTATTTAGAGCAAGAAAAAGGCGTTAAAACCTTTCCCACCACCACAGAACAACCGGCCAAAATTAAACAAATAGTTGATTTGTGTCGCAAAATGTTACCCGAAAAAGACGCAGGCATTAAATCTATTAATACCATGATTGTGGGTATTCCTAATGTCGGGAAATCGACACTGATTAATACCTTAGCTGACAGAGTTATTGCGCAAACTGGGAATGTTCCAGCGGTTACTAAAACTCAGCAACGGATTAATTTGGGCAGCGGCATTGTGTTATTTGATACTCCAGGTATTTTGTGGCCCAAAATTGAAAATGAAAACAGTAGTTATCGTTTGGCAGCGTCTGGCGCGATTAAAGATACGGCGATGGATTACGAAGATGTTGGATTTTATGCGGCGGATTACCTGATTAAAGCCTATCCTGAGTTAATGAAAGAGCGATTTGCTTTAGAATCCATACCTGAAACTGAAATTGAATTTTTAGAAGCTGCGGCAAGCAAACGAGGTGCCTTACGTGCAGGAGGGAGGGTTAATTTACATAAAATTTGTGAACTACTGATTAATGAACTTCGTTCCGGTAAATTAGGCCGTATCACCTTAGAAACGCCAGATATGGTGATTAAAGAAGAAAAACTTGTGGCGGAATTAGCAGCTCAAAAAATAGCTGAAAAAGAAGCCAAAAAACAACGTTTCAAGGACGGTTCTGCAACCCCAAATAAGCGTGATGCTAAAGCCATAAAAATGGAGGGAAAAACTAAAAATAAACGACGTAAACGTTGAAGTGGGTAGCCTAATTTTACTGAATATTTAAATGTATAGGTAAAAAAACTATCGCTAAATTGATGTTTCCAAGTAATTAGACGGAACGGGTTATTGCTCTATACTTAATAAGTATTCATTTTGTAGATGATCTTGATGACTGACTTTATTGAGCTAAATACCAAGAAGCTTCTCGAAAACGCCCACATTGGCGTCGTTATCCATCGCTGGGATACCTCCATTATATACGCAAACCCAACGTCATTACGTTTATTAAGATTGAGCTATAAACAAATAATCGGTAAATGTTCCATCGATCCTCAGTGGCGATTTTTAGATGAGTCAGGCAAAAAACTGCTGATTGAAGATTATCCTGTTAATAAAGTAAAGCGAACCCGTGAACGCCTCAAAAACGAGGTGCTTGGTGTGTTAGACAGCTCTGTGGATACTATTAGTTGGTTTTTTATTAACGCCTATTTTGAAGGGGAACCTGGCAGCCCAGAAGCCTTCATTGTGGTGACCTTTACTGATATTTCAGATTCTAAACAATTGTTTTCCTTTAAAGCCATTGTTGAAAACACCCAAGACATGGTAATCGTTACAGACGCGACAGATATTAACTACCCACTTAGTCCCAAAATTATTTACGTCAATAAAGCCTTCGAGAAAATGACCGGTTACAGTAAGGACAGTGTGATTGGTGAAACGCCGAGAATTTTACAAGGCCCTTTAACAGATAAAGAAACTACTAATCGTATTCATCGTGCGCTGGAAAATTGTCAGGAAGTCAGTGAAACCTTATTAAACTATGATGCCAATGGCAGACCCTACTGGGTTGATATGAACATCATTCCCCTCAAAAATAAATATGATGAAGTAACGCATTTTGCTGCCATAGAGCGTGACATTTCAGAGCGTATATTTTATCTCGAGCAATTAAAAAACAAAAACAATGAATTCAAAAAGTTGAAGACGGAACTAGAAAACTTAATTGATGAAAGAACCAAAGAGCTTCGTCAAGCCAATGCTAAACTAGAAAAAATAGCCTACTACGATCCTTTAACCAATATCCCCAATCGACGTTTTTTTATTGATCATGCCCACCGGTTAATTAAGTCGTGTAACAGGCGAGGGGCGTTGGTTGCTTTTGGTTTATTAGATATTGATGATTTTAAGGTGTTTAATGATAGCTTTGGTCATGATGCTGGTGATATTGTCCTAGTTGAGATCGCTAAATTCTTAAATGGTTTCTTTCGAGTAGATGACGCTTTTTGTCGATACGGAGGAGAAGAGTTCGCCTTTGTTGCAGCAATTAAAGAAGCCGATGATGCAACTAGTTTGGCGGATCGCCTGTTGGACGGAATTCGTAACCTTAAAATAGATATTAACGCTACCACGCAGATGTCGGTAACTGTGAGTATGGGGATGCAAGTGTCTATGCCCTCGGAAGAACTTGATTTAGAAAAAGGTTTAAAAGATGCCGACGTCACACTTTATCAATCAAAAGGAGAGGGCAAGAATCAAGTTAAAATCACCTTCGAACATAGATGATAAGTGACATATTTTGCTCCCGCTCCCTTTACCTAAAAATAAGTCACCTTTAAAAAGCCATCTTTAAAAAAGTAAAATGTTGACGCTAAAAATATTTACCTATGAGTGCTAACCCTTAAATGCGCGTATTAGCTTAAAGTGGAATATAAAAATGTTACACATCTGTTTATAATTCAGAGTTAAAAGATTACTATTAAATTATACGCTTGTTGCATTTTTAGGAAGCCTGTGGAAGAGACTATTTTATTTGCTAGACAACCTATTTTTGATAGAAATTGTAAAATGGTCGCCAGTGAGATTCTTTATCGAGGAGATATATTCAACTCTGATAGTGATGCCAAAAATCTGATCGCCACACGCGACCTGCTAGTTAATGTTTGCACTTCAGTTTTCAATAGTAATGTAAACCTAGATCTTCCCATGTTAGTTAACGTTGATATGGATTTTTTAGACTCAGATTATTTTTTCCCTCTACCACCTCATAATCTTATTTTTGAAATATTAGAAACCGTTGAACCTAGTGAAAAAGTGTTAAAAAGAATCGCTGAATTAAGGCGTCTTGGTTACGAATTTGCTTTAGATGACTACATTCTTGAACCCTCTAAATTTCCTTTTTTCAAACATATTAAAATATTAAAAATTGATATCCTTGATATTAATTTCAATAAATTAAAAGCTGTTTTTCCGAAATTAAAAAAAATTGGTTTTCAGTTATTGGCAGAAAAAGTTGAAGACCAAGCAAGTTTTGATGAATGCATGGAATTGGGTTTCGACTTATTCCAAGGTTATTTTTTGGAAAAACCGTCAATAATTACCGGTCAAAAAATTGATGCCAACAAAAATTCAGCATTGCAATTGGTTTCCCAGTTAAGTCGGACAGATATTGAAGCTGCAGAAGTTGCGGAGTTGATATCGCGCGATCCTGTACTCACTGTAAAAATATTAGCTCTTATAAATTGTCCAATTTATCAATTGGTTAGAGAGGTTAAGTCGGTTAAAGATGCGGTTGTTAGGCTTGGCTTAAACGTGGTCAAACAGTGGGCCATGATCTTAACTCTTGCATCAGAGTCGTCACAACCTTCAGAGTTATTTAGAACCTTATTAATCAGAGCTAAAACCTTGGCGTTATTTTCTGATAGCCCAATCACAGGTGGTGTAAAAACTGATTCGTCAGAGAGTTTTCTGGTGGGATTGTTATCTGGCATTGATGCTGTTTTTCAGGTTGAGATTAAAGATATTCTAGATAGTTTAACCCTCAGTGAATCTATTAAATCAGCATTGTTATCCCATGATAATGATCTTGGGAAGTTACTGAAAAATACCATAGGTATTGAACGCTTAGACGATCAGGTATTCGAACGCCTGTCGAAACAGGAACTCGAATTATTTAAAAAGTGCTATTCACAAGCACTGAAATGGACTGACGAAGTGATGACCTATATTGATTAAGTTTTTGTTACTCAACTTTAGTTAAAATCACTACTGAGCCCTGAAAACTCACTAGTTTTTGAAAAGGCGACTTACAGTCTGAAGTCAAATCGTTAAAATCGCAAAGCCAGTGCATCACATAAAAACTTTTGAAAAGGCTGGGCTCTGCCATAGCGTCTAGCGACTTCTTCACATAGATTACCAGCAAATAAGAAATCTTCGGCAAGCGGACATATTGCGATAAAGTCTTTGCGCTTAATTTCTTCGATTAATTTGTGATCAGCATTAAATCCTTTAGGTGGTCGTTTTAATTTCTCACCTGAGAGGGCATAAATTTCGGTAAACGGTGCGTGTTGTATCGTGTCTTCGTATGAATCAGGTTTGAGAGCAATATAGTCACGAATTGATTTCAATGCGTCAGGTTCTGGACGCCAAGTTCCGACCCCTAAAAATACATTGTCCGGCTCGATATGCAGGTAGAAACCTGGGGCGTGGACGTTTTTGCCAATTTCATGGCGGAACTGAATCCCAACGTTGGTTTTGTATGGAGATTTGTCTTTGGAAAAGCGCACATCTCGGTAGGGCCGCATCATAGAGCCACCTACTTTTTTTGGGATGGCTTCGTAATGGGGAGAAATCATTTTAATCCAAGTGTCCATACCCTCAATAAATTCTAGGGTAGGGGTGCGAACCTTATCTTCATACTCTTGTTTATGATCTGCAAACCAATTTTTATCATTGTTATTAGCCAACTGCCTCAGGAAAGTCATCAAGCTTGGGTCGAAATGGGTAAACATACGATAACTTCCTAATATTTGCGTCTTTGAATACCTGTTTCAGCTAAAATTTTAGCTGACATCTCTTCTATGGAAAACTTGGTGCTGTTCAAAAATGGGATTTTTTCTTTACGATATAGATTTTCAACTTCTCTCAATTCCATTCGACACTGCTTCATTGACGCATAACGGCTATTGGCCCTTCTTTCAGAGCGTATTGAATGCAATCTTTCCGGTGCAATGGTTAATCCAAATAGCTTATCTTTAAAGCGCCTTAGTGCTGGGGGGAGTTTTAAAATATCGCCCATATCTTCTTCAGTGAAAGGGTAATTTGCTGCTTTAATACCAAATTGCAGAGCTAAATATAAACTGGTTGGAGTTTTACCCGAACGAGATACACCACACAAAATAATATCCGCTTCGTTATAGTCTTTAACATTAGAACCGTCATCATTTGCAAGGGCATAATTAACCGCATCAATTCTGTTGTCGTAAGTTTTTTCATGGATGCTGTGGGTACGATGTTTTTCCGGCATCGAAGGGACGCCTAATGCTTTTTCCAGAGGCGCAACAAATTGGTCAAGAAAGTTATAATTAATGCCTACTGACTTAGCGACCATTTTTCTAACTTCGGTATTCACGATGGTATAAAATACTAAAGGACGCAAACCAGTCTCTTTGAATTCCTCTGAAATTTTATTTAAGACTTTTTGGGCTTGTTGTTCAGTTTCTACGAATGGTTCTGTGTAATGTTTAAATTCGACGGTAAAAAGTGACAGCAATGCATGCCCAAACACTTCCGCAGTAATGGCTGTGCCATCAGATATGTAAAAAGCTGATCTCACTACAATTCCTTAACAATGTTGTAATTTTATTACAGAAAAAAATTAAATTTTACTTTCTTCTTTACACCATTCTAAAATCCCTGACGCAAAAAGCCAGAAGGTGAACAAAATAAATTCATAAGCACCATTCTGACAACTTTATTGCATTAAAACTTATTTCGTTTGCGCCTTAGCAATCGGGCCCAGGACAAAAAAACTTTGAGGTGTTAGCAGTGCAAGAATATGTACTTTGGTATGAGCAGTTGGGAATGAATGATGTTAATCGCGTTGGCGGTAAAAACGCATCATTGGGTGAAATGATTTCAAACCTGTCTAATGCAGGTGTTCAAGTTCCGGGGGGCTTTGCTACAACCGCATACGCATTTAACGAATTTTTAGAACAAAGTGGACTCGAAGAGCGTATCCATGACGTGCTGAATAGTTTAGATGTTGACGATGTTGAAGCACTAGCTAAAGCCGGTGAAAATATTCGTAACTGGGTGATTGAAACCCCGTTTTTGCCAAAACTTGAAGAAGAAATTAAAACCGCATTTGAAAAGCTACAGGGTGACGCTGGTGATGAAGCTTCATTTGCTGTGCGTTCTTCAGCCACTGCTGAAGATATGCCAGATGCTTCTTTTGCTGGTCAGCAAGAGACTTTTTTGAATGTAAAAGGTTATGACTCTGTGCTTGTAGCCATTAAGCATGTTTTTGCATCATTGTTTAATGACCGAGCTATTTCTTATCGTGTTCACCAAGGTTATGACCACAAGGGCGTTGCATTGTCTGCTGGGATACAGCGGATGGTTAGAAGTGACGTGAGTTCTTCTGGTGTTATGTTCACCATCGATACTGAATCAGGTTTTGAAGACGTGGTATTTATTACTTCTTCTTATGGTTTGGGTGAAATGGTTGTTCAAGGTGCTGTAAACCCTGATGAGTTTTACGTACACAAGCCTACCCTAGACAAAGGCTTGCCAGCTATTGTCCGTCGCAACATGGGCAGCAAATTAATCAAAATGATCTACTCTCCAGATTTGGCCCATGGCAAACAAGTCGAAATTGTGGATGTCGACAAATCTCAAAGTTTAGAATTTTCTATTACTGACCAAGAAGTAATGGAATTGGCCAAACAAGCGCAAATTATTGAAAAGCACTATAAGCGTCCTATGGACATCGAATGGGCTAAAGATGGTACTGACGGTAAACTGTATATCGTTCAAGCCCGTCCTGAAACAGTGCGTTCGCGAGAAGACATTCAAGTTATTGAAAACTTCCAATTAAAAGGCAAAGCGAAAATTGTCACCGAAGGTCGTGCAATCGGTCATAAAATTGGTGCAGGTGAAGCCAAAGTACTTAGTTCAATTGATGAAATGGGTAAAATTCAGCCAGGCGATGTACTAGTAACAGATATGACGGATCCCGATTGGGAGCCGATTATGAAAAAGGCCTCAGCAATCGTAACTAATCGCGGTGGCAGAACTTGTCATGCGGCTATCATCGCCCGTGAATTAGGTATACCAGCTGTTGTAGGTTGCGGAAATGCAACTGACTCAATCGAAACTGGCGATAAAATTACAGTATCTTGCGCCGAAGGTGATACTGGTTATGTTTATGATGCTGAACTTGAATTTGATGTAGTGACATCTCGAATCGATTCAATGCCTGATATTCCACTCAAAGTTATGATGAATGTGGGTAATCCAGACCGAGCTTTTGATTTCGCTAGATTACCTCACAAAGGGGTTGGCCTAGCTCGTCTAGAGTTCATTATCAACCGCATGATTGGTGTGCATCCAAAAGCCCTTTTGGACTTTGATAACCAGCCAGAAGAGTTGAAAGAAGAAATTTCGGAAATGATGGCCGGTTATGAATCGCCAGTAGAGTTTTATATTCAAAAATTGGTTGAAGGTGTGTCTACCATTGCCGCAGCTTTCTCTCCTGAGAAAGTTATCGTGCGTATGTCAGATTTTAAATCAAATGAGTACTTCAACTTGGTTGGCGGTTATCAGTATGAACCTGATGAAGAAAACCCAATGCTTGGTTTCCGCGGTGCAAGCCGTTACATCTCTGAAGAGTTCCGCGATTGTTTCGCGCTAGAGTGTGAAGCAATTAAGCGCGTTCGTAACACCATGGGACTGACCAATGTGGAAGTGATGATCCCATTTGTTCGCACCGTAGGTGAAGGTAAAAAAGTAATCGAGTTATTAGCTGAACAAGGTTTGGTGCAAGGTGAAAATGGTTTACGCGTGATTATGATGTGTGAATTACCTTCAAATGCATTGCTTGCCGATCAATTCTTAGACATCTTTGATGGATTCTCAATTGGTTCGAATGACTTAACTCAATTAACCCTTGGATTGGATCGTGACTCTGGCGTAATTGCGCATTTGTTCGACGAGCGGGATGAAGCGGTGAAAATTCTATTGAGTATGGCAATCAAAGCGGCCAAAAAACGTGGTAAATACGTGGGTATTTGTGGACAAGGTCCTTCAGACCATGAAGACCTTGCAGCTTGGTTGGTGGAACAAGGAATCGATAGTGTTTCTTTGAATCCTGATACCGTAGTTGAAACTTGGTTATACCTAGGCGAAAAACACGCGTAATAGTTTATCGTCATTAAACTAATTTATAGTTAAAACAACAAAGGCAGGTTCATCCTGCCTTTTTTTGTATTTAAATTGCGCTTAGTTATCTAACGATACTTTCGGTTAAGCAGGTATCTGTCTAATCGTCGAGCAGTGACACTCATAGAGTTTTGACATTTTTGCAAGCATTTCCGAGCCAGTGGTATGTCGTAACTCAAGAGCATTAACCCGCTGATCAAAAATAGAATTGAACCTGGTAAGATCGCGAAAACAATCCCCACAGCGGATAGCACTGCGCCTATCGTAATTCGAATTGCCTTTTTCATATGCTTCTCTTTTATCCGTTGCTACTGACGTTATTGATTTATGACATAACCCGCTGCATTTCTGTTGTGCGTAAAAAACCGCAGATTAGGATCACAGTGTAGTGTTTAATTCGATTTAAATGTGTTTCGGCTTGTAACAAGTTGTGTTGAATTATTTCCAACTCAAAGGTTCTAGCTCATATTGCTCACAGATGACGGCGCATGATGAATATTTTTGGATTTGCCATGGCGTTTTGAAATGCACTTTTTCATCACTTGCCAATAATTGTTTGCTACACAATCGAAACCGTCGTACATGCCTTTTTGTTTGAATAACTGATGGGCCTTTTTCAAATTTTGTGCTGGTATTTTTTGATGGATATGATGTTCCAAGTGATAATTCACATCATTCGGACAAATTAATAAAGCGACAATTGGATTTGCCAATGTGGTACGGGTGTTTAAGCGTGGATCTAATGCGTCTATATCGGTAACTGCGCCGTGTTCGCCGATGATCCTAATTCTGCTCAGAGCAGGATATATGAATAGGTAACCTACCCAAAACGCAGCGTATGCCCATAGTACGTCAAAAAATATCAAACTAGCGATGAAAATCCCATGAACAACGATGTTGGGTAAGCGTTTTTGCCAAGTAGATACTTTAATCTGGTAGACAATTTCTTTGAATCCATTCACTCCGCTAAAATCTCGGAGAAGCTTACGGGCCATACTGGCGGGCGTTGCAGGATAGTTTGCAACAAATATTTTGTCTGGATCTTTACCTGTGCCTGCATAACGATGGTGTTGTGCATGACCGTTTTTAAAGGCTTGATAATCAACCAGTACTAAACCACCAAGTAGCCAACGGCCGACGTAGTGGTTAAGGCTGGGAGTGCGAAATAAAGTGTTATGTCCAGCGTCGTGATTAAGGATAGCGATACCCAAAATTCGCCCTCCGATAATCCAACTGCAACAAATAAATGTGTACCAATATGGAAAGCTCAGCAAAACTATTATTGCAATGGAAATCAATGCATAGTTTATAAAAACACGATACCATCCCACCAAATCAGAAGTTTGGCATAGGGCTTTCAATTCGTCAGAAGAAATATGATCTGATAGTTTTAGCAAAGTCTTAAATCCAAGTAGAGAGACCTTTTATAGGTATAACAAAAAATAGGGATATTGCAAATTATTTGTTATGAAGTTAAATTATCAAGTTGCTATTGAACGACTCGCTGCAGACAGCGCAGATAAAAAAGTTTTAGAATTATTAAGTGCCATCAAGGGATTTCAAATATCTGAGCTTACAAGCCTATCGGCAAAACAATTGCTGGTGATTGCCGATAAGCTAGAGATAAGTGAAGCATCCTTGCGTATGGCCTTATCTCGACAAACTAAACAAGGTAAGTTAATCCGCGAAAACGGTAAATATTCACTGGCAAAAAGTCGAAAACCTTTTGTACTGCCTCGATTCTGGTTAGATATGAAGCAGCGCAGCGCGAATTGGGATGGTGAATGGCTGTTGGTGAATCAACTGCAACATAAGTTTAGCCCAACGATAATGCGACGGTTAAACAATAAAGCTGATTTGCTTGGTTTTAAATCCTTTCCATCCTTGGGATGGTTGAGACCTAATAACCTAATAGATTTAAGAGAAGAAACGCTTTTTCACTTTCATTCGGTTGTTGAGGAGCCTCAATTTTTAACCTGCTGTTTGACTGATATCGATGAAGCATCTATTGGTTTATTCACGCAAAGTTGGCCGTTGGATAAATTAAATCAGTTTTATCATAAAGCTTACGAATTGATTTTCAGTGAAAGTGAATTGTTGGAAACGTTATCAGATAAAGATATTCTCATTCGTAGCTTTGCTATAGGGCGTTTAGTTGTCGAATACTTATCCAAAGATCCTTGGTTACCGGAAGATTTAATTGACTTGCCAGCACGAACTAGGCTGTTCGAGCAAACTGTTGAATACTATCAGAAAATTACGCCATTATGGTTAAACGTAATGATCCAAGAGTGAAACCGTTAGAATTTTTAGTGCCATAGAAATCAAATAGATAGTTGATTGGCTATGATAAATTTAGCATATAAATTATATTCAATGAATGTAGGTAAAGAACTAGGCATAACGCTATAATATGCCCATCTTATTTGGACGTTTAAAACAGTGACAATGTTACCGAGTATTGATCCTCAATCCGCTTTAGAAAATCACTATCAAATGTATTTGGAAGATTTAAAGTCTTCTGGCTTTACTGGTGATATTGAATACAGTTACGCTAGCCGTCTGGCTGTTGCCACTGATAACTCTATTTATCAAAAATTACCTCAAGCTGTTGTGTTTCCTAAAACGACAGCCGATCTGACCCTGATTGGTAAAACTTCAAACCAATACGATGGCGTCAAATTTAGCGCTAGGGGAGGCGGCACTGGGACTAATGGTCAGTCTCTCACAAGTGGCATTATTGTCGATGTTTCTCGGCACATGAATCAGATACTTGAAATCAATGCGCAGCAAAGTTGGGTTAGGGTGCAAGCTGGGGTAGTGAAAGATCAGTTAAATGATGCGCTCCGTCCCCTGGGCTTTTTCTTTGCGCCTGATTTGTCCACTAGTAACCGCGCCACTATTGGCGGGATGATTAGCACTGATGCATCAGGGCAGGGATCTTTAGTATATGGGAAAACCAGTGATCATGTGCTTGGGCTAACATCGGTACTGGTTGATGGTACGGTTTTAGAAACGGCACCAACGCCAATAGAAAATGTCAAAAACGACCCAGCTCAAGCGAGCCGTTTAACGAGTATCACATCACAATTAATTGCTACTTGCGTTGATAAACGTCAGCAAATTCTGGCTAAATTTCCGCGAATGAATCGCTTTTTGACTGGATACGATCTTGAACACACTGTATCCGATGATTTAACTCAGTTGGATATCAGCCGTGTTATAACCGGCTCTGAGGGATCCTTAGTCTTTGTGGCTGAGGCAAAACTGAATATTACCCCTATTGCTAAATGCAAAGCTTTGGTTAATATCAAATACGATTCATTTGAATCGGCTTTGCGTCATGCTCCTCATATGGTTGCCGCAAATGCGACTTCGGTGGAAACGGTCGATAGCAAAGTACTCAATTTGGCGAAACAAGATATTGTTTGGCACTCTGTTAAAGATCTTATTCAAGATGTGCCTGGCAAAGAAGTGCTCGGATTAAATATGGTCGAGTACAACAGCGAAGATAAAGCCGAAATAGAAGCTAAAATAGCGCAGCTTAGTGAAACCTTAGACAATGCTCAAAAACATGGATTAGACGGCATAATTGGTTATCAATTAACCTATGATGTGGCCGATATTAATCGCATTTATGCAATGCGTAAAAAGTCTGTCGGTTTGTTGGGGAAAGCGGATGGCTGGAAAAAACCCATTCCATTCACTGAAGATACAGCGGTACCACCGGAAAATTTAGCTGATTTTATTATGGAGTTCAGAGCTCTTTTAGATAGCAAAGGACTTGCTTATGGCATGTTTGGTCATGTTGATGCGGGTGTACTGCATGTGCGGCCAGCCCTTGATATGTGCGATCCTAATCAACAGCAAATCATGCAAGAAATTTCTGATGAAGTAGTCGCTTTAGTCTCTAAATATGGTGGTTTGATGTGGGGCGAGCATGGTAAGGGCTACCGCAGTGAATATGGCCCTGAATTTTTTGGTGAAGAGCTTTTTCTAGAGTTACGTAAAATTAAAAGTGTATTTGATCCCTTGAATAAGATGAATCCGGGGAAAATTTGCACGCCTATCGATTCCACTGAAGAACTGGTTAAAGTCTCCGATTTGAAAAGGGGAGACTTAGACAGCCAAATACCTATTGCGGTTCGAGACTCGTTTGAGGTGGCAATGAGCTGTAATGGCAATGCCCTTTGTTATAACTACGACACCAAATCAACCATGTGTCCTTCCAGTAAAATCACTCGTGATCGCCGTCATACGCCTAAAGGTCGCGCAGGCATGATCAGAGAATGGTTACGCTTGCTTAGTCAAAATAACGTTAACGTGATTGAATTAGAAAAAGGCGAAGAAACGCCATCTTGGTTTGAACGTCTACAAAATACTCGCTACAAATCGAAAAACACCGACTTTTCACACGAAGTATTAGAGGTGATGGAAGGTTGTCTAGCCTGTAAAGCCTGTGCCAGCCAATGTCCGGTGAATGTTGATGTGCCGTCTTTCCGTTCACGATTTTTAGCCATGTATTATCAGCGCTACTTGCGGCCGGCTAAAGATGTGTTGACTGCGAACATTGAATCTATGGCTCCATGGATGGCAAAAGCGCCTGCAATGATTAACTTTTTCCAGCGTCAACCTTTGCTCAAAGAAGCAATCAAACGATATATAGGTTACGTTGATGCGCCATTATTGTCTGAGCCTTCGCTGGATAAGCGACTTGAAAAAAATCAAATCATGCCCTTCGATTTACAGGCTCTATCCGCATTAGATGAGGAACAAAAATTAAAAACAGTGTTGATAGTACAAGACCCTTTCACTAGCTATTATGAAGCTGAAGTGGTGGAAGAGTTGATTCAATTATTGCAAAAACTGCATTTTAATCCTGTTATTTTGCCGTTTAAGCCGAATGGAAAACCTCAGCATGTGAAAGGCTTTTTAGCTAAATTTGCTAAAACAGCGCAAAACACAGCAGACTTTTTAAATCAGGTTTGTGAACTGAATTTACCTATGATCGGTATCGATGGTTCTTTAGTACTATGTTATCGAGATGAATATCGTCGTATTCTAGGCAACCAGCGCGGTAATTTTCAGATTCAACTAGTGAACGAATGGCTTGCTAGTCAGTCTTTAGAAAGAGAGCTACTAGAAAGAATGCAAGTTCGTAACCCTGATGGTCTTGAATTTAAGCTCATTTCTCACTGTACCGAAAAAACCAGTATTGCCGGTAACGATGAGCAATGGCGCACAATATTCTCTTGGTTCGGTTTAGAGTTAACATCGATTGCCACAGGGTGCTGTGGAATGGCAGGCTCTTTTGGTCATGAGTTAATTCATCAACAAGAATCAAAAGGAATTTATGATTTAAGCTGGAAGCAAGCTGTAGATTCGGTTCCTCAGCAAACGCTTTTGGCAACAGGATATTCATGCCGTACTCAGGTGAACAGATACGAAGGTTTCAAGCCTAAGCATCCAGTACAGGCTCTGTTAGCAGTATTACAGAAATAATAATCGATAAGGATAGTTATGACACAACCTCAGGCCATGAGTCAGGAGCAAATGACTCAGTGGGTGCGTTCGCAGTTTCAGCGAGCCAATAAACATTTAGCAGAAAATGGTGTTATTTTTGATTCGGTGGTGACCGAAGAATGTCGTTACCTAGCACCTTACGTAGCAGTTTGGAAAATCAAAGCACTAGACAAGAAATTTTATTGGGTAATCAGTGGCGATCTACCTTGTGATTTTATGCCATATGAAAGTGAAAAAAACGCGAGAGATGTGCTTCGTCGATTTTCTTTTCAATGGCAATTGAAAGCACAAGATATTGAAGAAAGCGGAAATATTGATAAAACCCAAAAACAGTTTGCAGAGATGTTAGTTACCCGAGCGGAAGGCTTGTATGCTTTGTATAATCAAGAAGATTTGTGGAAAGAAATCAAGGGCGGCAAAGCATAGATTTTCAATCAAAAGCTATGCAAAATAAAACAGCACCTTAGGTGCTGTTTTAATGTGTCAAATCCACTCTGTTGAGTGAAAATTCTGCTGTGGAACATGCCATTTTTTGTCTGGCTATTCCTGCGTCCATATAGACTGGACCGACTGGGTTGAATCCCTGGTTTTGATAATATTGTACACCTTCCAAATCACACTGAACGTATACTTGTTGCAAACCTAGACGATGTGCATTCTCTAGTAGTGCAGCAAACAGTGTGCGGTAGACTTCAGGTCCACGAAATTTTGGAACAACTGCTACGCGGCCAATTTCCCCTCTGGTGGTTAATCTGCCTGTCGCGATTTCTTGTTTTTCATTGTCTAGCACAAGTACATGGGTTGCATGCACATCTTGCTGATCAAATTCGCATTCTCGAGGAATGCGCCACTCGTAAACAAATACCTTTTCTCTTAACCTACTAAGCGTATGTTTTGCTTTTTCCCAGTCAACGTTTTGTACCGTCAACGTCACTAAAGCGCTCCTTAAAGTATCTTAAATATCAGGGAACCACCCCCCTGCATTAACGAGTTTAGCCAAGATTTGGTTAAAAATTAAGCCGTCAGCGTAATTAATTTTCGTTTGTTTATCTAAAACGCTGGAATTGAGCATTTTAAAAAGCATACTTTCATGTTCAGATTCAACGTTAATTCTGTGTTGATTTATCCATGTAACCATTTGATATTTATTGTTTAATCTTACTTTCTGCTGGATTATTTTGGTGTCCAGTTTGCGCTCAAAGCTTACTCCTGAGTCGAGTAAATTAACAATTTCATTAAGTGAATAATTTTCTGTTAAATCAGCCTCATACATATCTACATCTTTGGTGTCGGTGAAGTAGGTAGCGATAAAATCATCAAAATGTACAGAATTGATCATTTGGTTAAACATATTTTTTAGTTTTTCAATTTCTGACGGCTTAATTTCAAAACGCGAATCTCTTAAGGTTAAGTCTGGATCGCTATAGCGAAGGTTAAATAAATTCTTGGCTTGGGCATAATCGACAAAACCGTCAAGCAATTCTCTTTGTGTCGGCGCACGAAAGCCTACTGAATAATTTAAACAGGATGTTATTGCTACGCCATTATGTGGAAAGCCGGGAGGGATATAAATTAGGTCACCTGGTTCAAGCACTTCATCAATAATGGGGTCAAAGCCGGTTATTTGTTTTAAGTTTTTAGCGGGTTGTATGGAGTCATGGTGCTTATTTGCGCCAACTTGCCATCTTCTAGAGCCGCGTCCTTGTATAATAAATACGTCATATTGATCAACATGAGGGCCAACACCTCCATTGGCTTCTGAATAACTGACCATTAGATCATCGACCCGCCAATTAGGAATGAAGTCAAAACTATCTAACAACATTTTTGCCTCAGGTATATAGTGGTCGACAGACTGCACTAACAAAGACCAATCACCTATGCAATAAGGGGTAAAGTCTGAAAATGGGCCAGGGGAGTTGGACCATTTTCCCTGTTTTTTAGAAATGATACGAGAATCTACTTCCTCTTCTTGAGCAAGGCCTGCCAGTTCATGTTCGTCTAGAGGATCAACAAAGTCAGAAAAAGCCTTACGAATGACAAGCGGTTTTTTCTGCCAATATTCGGTCAGAAAATGTTGTTTATTGGGAATGTTTAATTTGTACATTAACGTTAACTTTTCCTTTGCTGTGCGTATTGAGACTCACTTATAAAATAAGCGGTAAGTGTACCAAGTCCTTTTAGGTATAGCTTGTCTACACTCTCAAATTTAATTTGCTCTCGAGAATGTAAATAGGTGTTTTGACAAACTAGTACTTTGCTTGCTTGGCCATGACTTTCTAAGCGAGAGGCTAAATTAACCGTTTCTCCCCACACATCAAAAAGCATATTATCTAATCCAACACATCCCGCTGTAAGTGGTCCGCTGGCTATGCCGATTCTAATCTGTAAATTTAATTTTAAGTGATTACACAGATTATTAAAGCTTTCCAACATAGTCCTTGCTGCTAGACATGTCTGCAATGCTGGGTTTAATCGCTTTTCGTAAATTCCGCATACCGCCATATATTGATCGCCATTGGTTTTAATTTTTTGGAGTTGATTTTGTCTACTGATTAAATCAAATTCGCAATAAAATGAATTCAGTAACTGCATGATTTCTTGCTCATTTGTACTGCTACAATGTTGGGTGTACCCTTGAATATCGGCAAATAACACTGAACAAAAATGCTGCTCTATTTGCATGGATGGAGCCGGAGTCGTGAAGTTTGTTAGTAGGTTTTTAATCAACGGCTTAGGTAAGGTTTTCTGTAACAAATGTGATATGCGGGCTTTATCTCGACTCATTCTCAGATGAGCTGTACGGGAATTTTGATAAATCAATAAGCTAGAGGTTATGGCTGCGGCAGAGATTAATAGACAAGTGCCCATTGTCAGCCAAAACTTTTCTAATTCGTTTGCCTGAAAAGTCTGACGAGGAAATTGCCAGAACGCTTCAATACCGCAAAAACAAACGACATAAATCACCAAGTTGGGAATATATTGGCGTTTTTCCCAATCGCGGTATAAAAATGGACTAACAAACAAACCGATTATAAACAGAAAGTGGAATTGTAGATTAATATTCCAAATTACACTTGATATACCAATGTAGGATACAAAACCAAACATCAAAAGTGCTCTGGCAGAGACAAAGTGATGACGCCAGTTGAAACGTAAGATCTGGATGAATATAGCGATGTGTAACACACATAGGATTAGAACTGGAAAGCCGCCATATTGCCAAAATCGAGCAATAAAAGGCAATTGCAAGACTAAAAATATCAACACCATTAATGAAATCGTGTTTACTATTTTTATGTGGCTGAGGTTATCTAAATCCTTTTCATTGATCCCCAGAAATGCAATTTTCCGATAAAGTAATTTTAGCATTGGCAATCCTTGCCATGGTTAGAAATATATCTCTAAATCTAGCAATAAACACAGATTTTTCCCATGCTGTCCAAGTCTAGTTTTCAACTGATTTTAAGTTTATTAGTCCAGTTCGAACGCGAAAGGCAACAATGTACTGATATCTACTGTTTTGACATTATCGCTGGTGTCATACATCAAAATTTCAGTATCTTGATCAGCAAATTCTTTAATTTTTTGTCTGCAACCGCCACAGGGAGGACAGATTTTTTCATTTGGACTAGCGACTAATATCTTAACGATTTTTTTACCACCATCTAAAATCATCGCTGCGATTGCACCGGCCTCGGCACATTGCCCTAAAGGGTAGGCTGCATTTTCAATATTGCATCCAGCATAGACTTTACCGTTGTCCGCTAAAATGGCTGACCCGACTTTAAAATTTGAGTAAGGAGAATAGGAATTTTGCTGCGCTTGTTTGGCAGCTTGGATTAGTTTTTTAGTATTATTTTCCAACAATTTTATCTTTCATTTTGAAAATGGCCAAACAGTTTGCGACAAAATGCCTGTGCTTGACAAGTATTTATCTAAATTGGCTTATCTTAATGAATTTTGTAAACCGCTAAATTTACCTTGAATTATCGTATTTGTGCTGGGCTAAGCTTTACTTTCGTGTCTAAATAAGCGAGTCTTATCTTGCTCTTTTGAGTGTTATTTTCTTAACCTTTAAATCCGAATTGATTTAATTTCCGTTAGTTTATTGTCCAACTTTCAAGTGCCATAGTCATCAATATGAATAAACACCTATTACTGTCATTATTTCTAGTAACCTCAGGCCTTGCTGGCTGCAGTATTAACTCGGGCTCTGCACTGCATTCAAAAGTCGAAAGTATTTTAATTCCAGAACCGCAACCACTGAATTTTAGGTCGCAGCTGGCCATCGCTAGATACAACCAAATACTGACGCAAACATCATTAAGCAATGAAGAAAGAGCTGAACTGCTCTTTTTACGTGGAACACATTACGACAGTGTAGGTTTAGCGGGGTTGGCTCAATACGATTTTGGTCGGGCTAAGCAATTAAAGCCTGATATGGCAGAAGCATACAACTCTCTTGGTATTCATTTCACCCAACAGATGGAGTTTAATGAAGCTTATGAATCCTTTGATTCTGCTTTGGATATCAATCCAGAGTTAGATTTTGCGTTATTAAATAGGGGCATTGCACTTTATTATGGGCAGCGAAATGAACTGGCTATGCAGGATCTCATTCGTTTCTATAATAAAGATAAAGAAAATCCGTTCTCTGCTTTGTGGCTCTTTTTGGCCCACAAAGAAATAAATTATGAGGCTGCGCTGACGGAATTAAAAAAGCATCGTGAAAATCTTTCTGATGACAACTGGGGAACAATTATTGTTGATTTTTACTTAGGTAAGGTTAGCCGTAATACCCTGTTGAATGGATTTGTTTTAGGGCCTAAAACGACGGTAGAACTTAATCAACGCATGTGTGAAGTTTATTTTTACATGGGTAAATTTTATGAAAGCCTAGGTGAACGTGGTTTGGCGTTAAATTATTTCAAAATGGTTTTAAGCACTAACATTTATGATTACGTTGAACACCGATATGCACGAATCGAAATAGATATGTTGCGTAAACAGGCGTCTGAAGATTTAAAAAGTTAAGATCTATGTGTAATTAAATGATTTTACGTTTGCTGCTATTCGTCTTTTTTTTCCCCTTATTGCGGGCTGATAGTGCATTATCTCCGAGCTTCTTATTTGATATCGGCATATGTAAACCCGAGCATTACAATTTACTGTATTTGGCGGCACAACAAAATCATCAGGCCGCATTACGACAGCTTTCAAGCACCGCGATACAGCATAATCACATGTATTGGGTAAGCAAAAGTGCCGAAATTGGCTCCGTGGACTCTCTTTTCTTCTTGGCTAACAACACGTCTGAGGCGGCTACAAAAAAACACTATTTATCGCAAGCAGCTCAACTTGGGCACTCTGAGAGTCAATTTCAATTGGCATTATTAACAACTAGCAGCTCTGCCAAAGAACGTCTGCTCGAAAATGCGGCTTACTCTGGTCATAAAAAAGCGATAGTGTCTTTGTATTATTTATTAAATAAAAAAGGCACTGCTGATCAAGATAACCTTTGGTTTGCTCAAGCGGCAGAAATAGACATTGATTTAACCTCAGCTTATGCTGATTTCCTTTGGTTACAACAAAGTCCTGAGGTCAGTATTGAGTGGCTGAATAAACAAGCCGATAACCCAGTGAACGAGGTTAAATACCAAACTGCTACCTTAGCAGCTGATATTGAGCACACTCGTTGGCGCAAACCTGTAACGACGTTTTTAGATAATAGGACAGAGCAACCCCGATGCGCCATCGATATTCAATTCATAGCTGGATCCTTATTGGCTATAGAACAAATCGCTGAGTTGTCGCACCGCTTCCAAGGCGATCCACGTTTTGCTTCTTTTCCTATCTGTTTCAATCCACCTGTATGGTTATCCCCAGAAGCGTTAGCTTGCAGTAATGCTGCAGATAAAAGGCTAACATGTTCACTGCAGGCAGTCTCTGAACTGGCCAGCCTAACTGATTTTACTCACGCTATTGTCGTTGCTGACTCAGGTATTGCAAATGTGCACAATGGTGTCATGTTTCTTGATAAACAAGACGACTATAGGGTGTTTTTACATGAACTTGCGCACTTTGCGGGATTTGTTGATGAATATGAAGTTGATGCACAGATGGCGAACAAACTTTGCACCTCGACTCAAGCTCCCAATTTGGTTTATGCAGAAAATAAACCGGTACTTTCAAACACTGAGTTTGCTCGTTACCAAACTGATTACGAAGACTTAGTATTAACCAAAACATCAACTTGCGAACAAGTCAATTCCAATGCCTATAAACCGGTTCAACAAACGACCTTTATGGAGCACCATGATATTGGCGTGATCCCCAAAGTGTACTTAAACATCTGGAAAGACTCGCTAAATGATAAATTAAGTTTAACCCCTATATACGTCAATTTTGCGCAGTGGTTTGAGTCTAACGGAAATCACAAGCAAGCTGGATACTGGTGGCATAAATATAATAAATACCGCTCGTAAGTCGCTGTGGCTTTAAAAAACACGGCAGCTGAGTGAGATTAGTTGAAATGCTTAACTATAATGAAAAAGATTACAATAAGTGAGATGTTTAAACTATGCCAATTGACATAAAGCAACTGAGTCAAGCCTACCAATATTTGCCGGATGCGACTGGCTTGGTTGATGACACTGGAAATATATTGTTTATCAATCAGGCGTTTGCAGAGCTCATAGACGCAGATACAAGGGTTACAACTCAAGATTCATTAGCGCAAGTTTTTCTATTGCGCAAAGCACAGTCTAACGATTGGCAAAGTCTACTAAACACGGCCATAGATCAGTCTTGCACCGTTGAAGTTGTCATTGCCAATAAATCAAACCATCTTGTGTCATGTCGTTTGCATCTTCAATCTATTGTTGATGAAGGTCGCTTCGTTTGTTTTCTCGCCAGATTAAGCAATAAATCGATTAATGCCTCACTAGATGAAAATCTCACTACTTTGGCCTATCGAGATAGCTTAACAGGGCTGGCTAATCGATATTTATTTAGCCAGTTATTTGATCATGAAATTAGTCAGTCGCAACGCTTAAACAAACGTTTTGCGGTGTTGTTCCTTGATTTGGATAAATTCAAAAAAGTGAATGACAGCATGGGGCACGATGCGGGTGACGAAGTACTGTGTGCGGTTGCCGAAAGGTTGCAAAAATCATTACGCAAAAGCGACTTGATTGCCCGTATGGGGGGCGATGAATTTGCAATTATTATGAGTAATATAAAAGACTCAGAGACAGTCTCTAAGGTAAGCGACAAACTGATTCGAGAAATTAAGAAGCCGGTAAAAAGCGGTGCGAATGTAATGGAAGTAGGTTGCAGTATAGGCATAAGCATTTATCCCGATAACGCACTAACCGCAGAGTCTCTGCTCCAGCATGCTGATGCGGCCATGTACCGAGCCAAACACGATGGTGGCAATCGCTACCAATTCTTCAGTGACGCGTTAAATCAAGAGTTAAATGATATTCGTGTTGTTGAGCAAGAATTACAACAAGGACTTATTGATGATCAATTTGTACCTTATTTCCAACCTGTCATCGATCTGCGCAGTAATAGGGTGGTGGGAGTTGAGTGCTTAGCACGTTGGAAGCATCCTAAACGGGGTGTTTTGGCTGCTGTGGAGTTTATAGATGTTGCCGAAAAGAAGGGCTTGATAAAAGATGTTTTTAATCAAGTTTTAACCCAAGCCTTCGAACAAATTGATGATTGGACACTGTCCTTGAATGAACGCATTCCGCTGTCAATCAATATTTCAAATAAGCAATTTTATCAACATAACACCTTCGATTTAATTGACCAGTTAATTGCAAAATATAAGGTGCCATCTGATGCCATTCGTATTGAAGTAACCGAAAGTACCTTGCAGGAAAGTGAAACTGATTTGTTGGAGCATTTGAAGCGGATTAAAACATCAGGCTTCAGTATTACCTTAGATGATTTTGGGACGGGATATTCTTCGTTACGTTATCTGCAACAACTTCCCGTAGATACTCTCAAGATTGATCGCTCTTTTGTACGCAATTTAGATAATAATCCACACGATAAAATTATTGTTAAAGCGATTATACAACTCGCTGAAACCCTTGGGATATCAGTGGTTGCCGAGGGCGTTGAAACGGCCTTACAATCTGAATTTTTAGAGCAAAATAAGTGTTTTATTATGCAGGGATACTTTTTTAGTGAGCCCCTTAGCAGCAATGATTTTGAAGCCTTTATCAAGTCAAAACCATCACTTACTAAAGAACCTGTTCACAGACTTTAAGCAAAGACCAAGAATGTGAACAGGGATATTCGTTTATCGCTGATTAACGATATTCGGGAACTTTGTCACGTAACTCATTAACCCACATCGAAGTGGCACCACAAATTGCAACTGGCATAACCAAAAAGTTAATAATGGGGATCATCGAAAACACGCTGACCAACACACCAAATGAAAAACAATGTGAGCGACTTTGGTTTAAGGTGGCACGCATGGTTTTAAAGTCAATTTTGTGATTATCAAAAGGATAGTCACAATATTGGATAGCCATCATCCAAGCAGAAAATAAAAACCACAATACTTGTCCGGCTACAGGCAACAGGAAAAACAATATTAGAAAACCAATGGCGCGGGGAATATAGTAACCAAGTTTAGCCATTTCTCGACCCAAGGTGCGAGGAATATCTTTGAATACATCGAGTATTCCACTATCGCCAAGCCCTTTTCCGGTGAGATGCAATTCTACTTTTTCAGCCAGCAATCCGTTGAACGGTGCCGCTATCCAATTGGCTAAGGTTCCAAACAAAAGAGCGAATATCAACAACACTGTTATGACCGCAAGTGGCCACAAAATATAGGCTAAACCTTGTTTTAACCAGCTTAACCATTCCCAATCAGGAATGATATTAACGATATAAAGAATAGAAGACTCAATTTGCCCGACCAAAAAATATAGGGCCACTGAAAAAAGAATCAAATTTACTGCTAATGGAATAAAAACAAAACGTTTTAATCCTTTGGTTTTAATTAACGAAAAGCCCTGAAGAAAATATCCGGCACCACTGTTACTTTGCATTCTTTACTAATTCCTGCAGATTAAACTCAAAAATAGGGGTTAAGTATAACTTTGTGTTGAATCAATACAAATCCTCAATTGTTACACTTGATGACATTTGATACATTCACTACAAACTATAATAAAGATCACCAATCCCTAATGCGCTTAAAAAAAATCCGGTTGGCTGGGTTCAAGTCTTTCGTTGATCCTACCAATATTCCGTTTCCTGATGATATGACAGCAATTGTTGGTCCCAACGGTTGTGGCAAGTCTAATGTCATCGACGCGGTTCGATGGGTTTTAGGGGAAAGTTCCGCTAAAAATTTGCGTGGTGACGCAATGACGGACGTTATTTTTAACGGTTCAAGTGCGCGTAAACCAGTATCTCAGTGCAGTGTTGAATTGGTTTTCGACAACTCTTCTGGTCGAATTCAAGGGGAGTTTGCAAACTACACAGAGCTATCAGTTAAACGAATTGTTACTCGTGAAGCACAATCAACCTATTATTTAAACGCAAGCAAATGTCGACGCCGAGACGTGACAGACTTATTTCTTGGTACGGGATTAGGACCAAGAAGCTACGCGATTATTGAACAAGGCACAATTTCCCGATTAATTGAGTCCAAACCCCAAGAACTGCGGGTTTTCATAGAAGAAGCCGCTGGTATTTCTAAATATAAAGAGCGTCGACGGGAAACTGAAAATCGGATTCGCCATACCAAGGAAAACTTAGAACGATTAGAGGATGTGCGCGCGGAATTAGGACAACAAATTGATAAGCTGCAACGTCAAGCGAGCGCCGCGCGAAAATACAAAGATTTAAAAGCCAAAGAACGCACCTTAAAAGGTGAACTAGCAGCTTTACGCTGGTTGAAACACAGTGAACATATTGCAGGGCTTGAAAGCGAAATTGAGCAACAGCAAAATGAAGTTGAAGCCTTTGTTGCCAAGCAGCGAGGTGACGAACGTGGTATCACTGTCTATCGGGAACAGCAGCATAATCTAAAACAACAGTTAACCGATTTACAAAAAGAAAACTTCCGGCTAGGTACCGACATTACTAAGTTAGAACAAAATCGTCTGCACGCGAAGCAGCGTGCACTGCAAATTGAAAATGAACTTCAAGAAATTAATCAATCAATTGAAGAGTCAGAATTAATCGCGGCTGAAGAAGCGGCAAAACTCGAAAGCCTTGAAATGCAGGTCGCTGAATCAGAGCCAGAGTCTGAGGCACTACAAGCACAATTAGAAAATGCACAAGATACCTTGTTACAACATCAAGAAAAGTTACGTTGGTTAGACAATGATTTTCGTGACCATGAAAAGACTTATCAAAACACCAAACAGCAAGCGCAAAGTTGTCATAGTCAAATACAATCTACGATGAATATGCAGATGCGCACACAACAGCGCATTGGCGAGTTACAACAAGAACAAAATGAATTGCAACAGGATGTCTTAGCCGAACAAATTACAAGTTTGCAAACCCAGGTTGAACAAGCAAAAGAAGACTTTGAAGACGCTAAACAACAGTTACATAGCATCAAAGAAACACTGCTTAATGCGCGAAAGAAAGAAAAAAGTCAACAGCATCAATTATTCGAATTGAAAGGACAAGTGCAGCAATTTGACGCGCAAATATCTGCACTAAATAGTTTGCAAAGCCTATCTGATGAGGACAATTCGTTAGAGCTGCAATTGCAATCTAGCGCCGAACAATTCCAACCTTTATGGCAAGTGTTGCAAGTTGAAGCCGGATGGGAAAAAGCAGTAGAAGCGGTTACCCGCGAGTGGCAACAAGCATTTTGGTTGAGTCACTCCGGTAATATTCAGGATTATTTAGAATCTCAAAACGGTAAGCTCATCTTCGCTGATCAATTGGAACAGTTAAAACCTGAAGGCACTTTGGCGTCCAAAATTTCTAATCCAGATATCCCAGATTGGTTCTGCCAAGTACTAACAGTCGAGACGGCTGAACAGGCATTAGCATTACAACAAACGCTAAAATCAGGGCAAAGTATTGTTAGCAAACAAGGCCAGCGTTTTGGCAAAGGATGGTTGGACTTAGGAGACCCGCAAAACCAAGGGGGAATGATCGAAAGGGCAGCGAAAATAACCGAGTTAACGGCGACGCGTCAGCAACTTATTGATGATAAATTGCTTCAGCTGGAAGATTCGGTTTCTCAAATGGCGCAAGCTAGCGAACACCTTGAATTAAAAATAGAAGAATCTCAGGCTAATTTTAAACAGGCTGAGCAAACCTTAATTCAAAGGCAAAATCAATTAAATTTGATAGAAATGCAGCAACAACAAACTGCATTAAGACAGACAAAGCTTAGTGAAGAACTAGGTCGGCAACTGCAGCTATTAGAAGACGAAAAAATGCAGTCGGAGCAATTAGCGGAGCAAGTCCAAGAATTAGAAGTTGAGCTTGAAGACATGTCGGCTAAACAACTCGACTTCGAACAACAAAAATCTCGATTATTGGAACACGAACAACAAGCTCGACATCAGGTTGAAGCCCTTACCAGCCAATCCCATCAACTTGCGTTGTCATTACAGCAGCTAAAAAGCCAATTTCAAGGCGTCAGTGAGGCGAATCGTCGCACTAAACAGTTATTGGAAAACCTGCAAAATCGTCACAGCATGCTATCTGCAGAGCTTACCGAGCTATCTAAACCTTTCGATGAGCAACAGCAAACTTTGGCTGCGTTGTTAGAACAACGGGTGGAAGTTGAGATTCAACAAACTGAAATTAGTGATCAATTGGCGGAAGTCGAAAATCTGTTATCTGATGCTGAAAAAGGCCAGCAGGGAATTGTTGAAAAAATTCAACAAATGCGCAGCCAGTTGGAGAGTAAAAAACTGGAATGTGAAGGTTATCGGGTACGCGCCAATAGTACCCTTGAAAATTTAGATGAACTCAATCAAAGCTTAAAGAGTATTTTGGAAACGCTACCCGAAGAAGCAGAAGAAACTCAGTGGCAACAACAACTGGAAACGACACTTGCAGCGGTATCGCGTCTTGGTGCGGTGAATTTAGCGGCGGTTGAAGAATATGAAATTCAGTTTGAGAGGAAAAAACATCTAGATGATCAAAATAACGATTTGGTGGCCGCGTTAGAGACACTGGAAAGTGCTATACGTAAAATAGATCGAGAAACACGAACACGTTTTAAAGAGACTTTTGATAAAGTGAATGATGGGTTGAAAGAACTGTTTCCTAAAGTGTTTGGTGGAGGTTCAGCTTATTTGGAACTTACTGGTGAAGATTTACTCGAAACAGGGGTGACAATCATGGCGAGACCACCAGGTAAGAAAAATAGTACAATTCACCTTCTTTCTGGTGGAGAAAAAGCGTTAACCGCTTTATCATTGGTGTTTGCAATTTTTAGATTAAATCCGGCACCGTTTTGTCTTCTTGACGAAGTCGATGCTCCGTTGGACGATGCCAACGTGGGACGTTTTTGTAAGTTGGTGTCTGAAATGTCGAAAAGTGTGCAATTTATATATATCACCCACAATAAAATTGCGATGGAAATGGCTAAACATTTAACCGGTGTCACTATGGCGGAACCAGGGGTTTCTCGTATGGTAGCAGTGGATGTTGAAGAAGCCGTGGCGATTGCTCAAGCATAAAAATAGGGTATTAAGCTCATATGGAAGAATTACGACTAGCATTTTTAGTCATTGGTGCGGTAGCCATCATCGGTATCTTGATGCATGGTATGTGGAGTGTGCGTAAGAACTCACAAGACAAAGGGCACGCGAACCTAGAAACCCAAGATTGGGATGACGATTATGATGATATTGAAGACGTTGATGTCGAGTCTGATTCAGACGTTATCGTGCTCGATCCCGCACTTAAATCAAATAATAAGGTTGAACCTAGTTTAGGTGGCGATAATTTCGACGAGCTCGGCATAGGCGCTGTTCGCGTTGTCAGTCAAGCCCCCAAAAAGCCCAATTCAAATGAAACTGATGAATCTAAGGATATCCTTGAAACTGACTTATCTGACGGTGCCAATGAAGTGGTTAAAGAACAGATAAAAGAATCAGAAGAAACCAAACCTAAGATTTATTCTTCTGTTGTGACTCAGCCCAAGCCTGAATATGCTGCACAGCAAGTTCATGCCATGCGCAGTCGAATGAGTGCAATTGACAATACTGATCCGAGTGATATTCCAGAACCTCCGCCGTTTTTGCTTAGAACGAGTGGCGAAGAATCTACAGACGAGGCGAACACAGCCGATTCAACAATCGATTTTTCGGCGATAGAACAAACCACCCCCAGAGCTGACGTAAAACAAAAGCCAGTTGTGAAAACGCCGCCTTCAGATAAACCAGAAGCGCCGTTGCTAACCGAACCTAAAATAGAACCTGAAATTAAAGCTCAGACCGCTCCAGAAAGTAAGGTAAGCCTTGCTGACCAAGCCCGTAATTTTGTTAAGCGCAGTAAATCTGAGCCTAAATCACGAAAACGTAAAGAGCCGCAAATTCGTGAAGACCAAATGAAGATCGATTTTGATGATCCAGAGCCTGAGATTGATGGCCACGGTGAACAAAATAAATCGCAAAATGCCACAAACGCGCCAAGTAAAGAAAATAACCAACCACCAGAACAACAGGTGCTCGTGCTTAACGTGCGAGCGAGCGATGATAATCCCATTCAAGGAGCTGCATTGCTGCCTATGTTATTAACCCTTGGTTTTAAATTTGGTGACCAAGATATTTTCCATCGTCACGTGAATAGTAATGGTAAAGGTCCGGTATTATTTAGCTTGGCTAATATGTTCAAACCAGGCGTGTTTGATATTGATAATTTGGAAAACTTTAATACCTTAGGTGTGTCATTATTTATGATGTTGCCGATTGAAGGAGATCCCCATCAAGTCTTCAATATGATGCACAATGCCGCTCGAAAAATTGCCGATGAATTTTCTGCCCAAGTACTTGACGGAAGACGCAGTGCTTTGACGAAACAAAGTTTGCAGCAGTATGTTGAGAAAATCAGAGAGTTCGAAAGAAAGCGAATGATCGCGCGCTAAATTACAATTTATTGGGGCAGTAATTTTACTGTCCCCAGATTAACCTTTCCCATCTATTCCGTTTTGCAGGTAATTACATGAGCCAATCTGCCGACCTTTTGCAGCAGTTAAACGACATTCGCACACAAATTAACGAATATAATTATCAATATTACGTATTGGATGATCCTTCGGTGCCAGACGCCGAATACGATCGTTTAATGGGTGAACTGAATGCTATCGAAAAACAGCACCCTGAATTAATTACCGCTGACTCGCCTAGTCAGAAAGTGGGTGGGGCGGCTTTATCCGCGTTTACTCAGGTTGAACATGAAGTGCCGATGTTGTCGCTAGATAATGCCTTTAATAACGACGAGCTGAGCGCGTTCAATAAACGAATACTTGATCGGCTTAAACAAGATATTACCTTGGAATATAGCTGCGAACCTAAACTAGATGGGCTAGCGGTTAGTATCTTATATGAAAATGGCATTTTGGTAAGGGCCGCCACTCGAGGCGATGGACGAGTAGGGGAAAACATTACCAGCAATGTGAAAACCATTAAAAACGTTCCGTTAATGTTACGTGGCGATAATTTCCCCGCACGTTTGGAAGTTCGAGGCGAGGTGTTCATGCCTAAAAAGGGGTTTGAGCAACTTAATCAAAGGCAACGCAATGCTGATAAAAAGGTATTCGCCAATCCGCGTAATGCCGCTGCCGGAAGTCTTCGGCAACTTGATCCTAAAATAACTGCGAGTCGCCCATTGTTATTCTATGCCTACTCAATGGGCTTGGTGGAACAAGAGGTGCAAGAGCTAGCCAACAAACACAGTGAACGTTTAGTCCAGTTAGTGGCTTGGGGACTGCCTGTTTGTAACGAAATCTCAGTGGCCTTAGGAGATCAAGAGTGCCATGATTATTTTGCTAAAATTGGTCAAATGCGCGATACATTAAGTTATGAAATAGACGGAGTTGTGTTCAAAGTTAATGATATTGCGCTTCAACAAGAGTTAGGATTCGTGTCAAGAGCGCCGCGATGGGCCATCGCACAAAAGTTTCCAGCGCAAGAACAAATGACAAAGCTAATTGATGTTGAGTTTCAAGTTGGCCGTACTGGCGCGATTACACCTGTTGCCCGTTTAGAGCCGGTATTTGTTGGTGGTGTAACCGTTTCTAATGCGACTTTACACAATCAGGACGAAATCCAGCGGCTGGGCGTTAAAAAAGGCGATACGGTGATCATTCGCCGAGCTGGCGACGTAATTCCTCAAGTGGTCTCTGTTGTGGCTAAAATGAGACCTGAGGATGCCACTGAAATCACTTTCCCAACTCAATGTCCTATTTGTGACTCAGCTGTTGAGAAAATAGAAGGTGAAGCTGTTGCTAGATGCAGCGGTGGCCTATTTTGTCCCGCTCAGCGTAAGGAGGCGATGAAACACTTTGCATCTAGAAAAGCACTCGATGTAGACGGTTTAGGCGATAAATTAATTGAACAACTCGTTGATTTGGATTTAGTTAAAAGTCCTGCCGACTTTTTTAAATTAGACTTAGCACAACTGTCCAATATGGAACGTATGGGTGAAAAGTCGGCAGCTAATCTAGTCAATGCATTGTTAGATGCCAAACATACTACATTTCCTAAGTTTTTGTATTCTCTAGGTATTCGAGAAGTAGGTGAAGCAACCGCGGCTAACTTGGCAAACCACTATTGCACTTTAGATGCACTTAAATCAGCGGATCAAGAATCCTTGCAAGAAGTCAGTGATGTTGGTGTGATTGTGGCCGCCCATGTGTTTCATTTTTTGCGTGAACCCCACAATATTCAAGTCATCGATGATTTGCTTGACGCAGGAATAACATGGCCAGAAATCATTCCCAAAACCGCTGATGAGTTACCACTGAAAGAGCAAACGTTCGTTTTGACTGGCACCATGGAAACCATGGGACGTAGTGAAGCTAAAGCGCAATTACAACTTTTGGGAGCTAAGGTATCAGGCAGTGTCTCTGCAAAAACAGATTACTTGGTGGCAGGTGAAAAAGCCGGCTCTAAACTCACTAAGGCGCAAGATCTAGGCGTGGCGGTTCTCACCGAACAAGACTTGATTGACCTACTGGCACAATATTCGTGAATTGTTACTAATATTTACTCAAAAGGTAACTTGTTTAGGTTATCCATTGTTTACAGCCTATGTAGATAGGCTGTAATGCTCTTATCAGTAAATAAGGAATAACTTGTATGCCCACAAACATGAAAACCACAGAAAACGATTCAGAAGTCTTGAGTTTTATTAATAGTGTTGAGAATGCACAACGTCAACAAGATGCTTTGGTTCTGTTACAAATATATACTGAGATTACAGCTCAAAAAGCAAAAATGTGGGGAAGTTCAATTGTTGGTTTTGGTCGATACTCCTACACGTTGGCAAACGGTAAACAACAACAGTTTATGCGTAGTGGATTTTCCCCGCGAAAACAAAACTTAACGATTTATGTCGGCGCAATGTTGTCTGAAGATCAGAGCTTATTGGCAAATTTAGGTAAACATAAAACCAGTAAAGCATGCTTGTATATCAATAAGTTAGCGGATATTAACCTGGAGGTTTTAAAACAAATCATTACTCAAGACTTAACCATTATGGATAATCGTTATCCCCAATAAGCATTAGCTTATAGGCCAATGTAGACACGCTAGGGGTTATTGTGTGGTCGCAATTTACGTTTATTCCAAGCTTTATTTACTGAATATCGCCAAATGGCATCAAGGCTAAAGTAACCCACAATACCGCACACGATTGAGCAAATCCCACAGCCTACTAAAAACGCCGGACCTATGGTTTCCATACTTTGCACAACCCAATCCCAACTGAGTTGAAATTTAAAATGGCGCTCTGGTGTGCCTAACACCTTGGTACCTAAAAGATATGCAAGATAAAACATTGGAGGCATGGTAAATGGGTTAGTTACCCACACTGTTGCCATTGAAAGGGGAAGGTTAACCCGCAAAGGAATGGCAGAAGCAGCTGCTAACCACATTTGAAATGGCACCGGCCACCAGGCGAAAAATAACCCAATACCAAAAGCACCTGAAGCTGATTTTCTATTCAAATGCCACAAATTGGGGTCATGAAGTACAGTTCCGAACATTTTTAACGCTTTATGGTTCTTGATCGTTTGATGATCTGGTAAAAAGCGTTTAATAATCTTTTTAGGCATAGTTAACCGAATTTCATACCACTGTTGAGGCAAAGGAATTGCTAAACACTATACAACGTAATAAACAACTTTGGCTTGTCAGTTTTGTGACAATTGCAGTGTCCAGTATTTTGTGGACGCATCTACCGAGTTCCTATTTGTTGCCAGTATTACTTCTAATTGCCTGGCTGTTCACACGAAATCCCCTAGTTATGCCCTTTTCAAGCGCACTATTTATCTCAGGGGCGCTATTTGCAATTGTGTGGATGGCGAGTGTAGGCCATTGGCGGGTTAATTGGCAACTACCAGAGCAAGATATTCGACAAATTAGACAAGTTACAGGTTCAATCGAAACAATCGTAAGTGCGAAACAAAGCGCAAGATTCAATTTAATAGTCGCAAGCATTAATGGCCAAACTCACTATCGAAAGTCGCGCATTAGACTAACGTGGAAATCACCTACATGGCCGCTAAAGCAAGGACAAGTCGTTGCTTTAAAGATTAAACTAAAACCTATTCATGGACTGGCGAACGAGGGCAGTTTTGTCTATCAGAAATGGTTACTCTCGCAAAACATCGTTGCTACAGGCTATGTTCTTAACAAAGAAGCGCATTTAATCAATGATACTTCGACATTGCGGCAGCAGTTAATTGATAAATTTGAGCGACTTAATTTGCAACACAGTGGCTGGATAGCGGCAATTACGTTTGGCGATCGTTCCGGTTTAGAAGCCGATGATTGGCAAATGATTCAAGCTACAGGAGTCGCCCATTTGGTGGCTATTTCTGGTCTACATTTAGGTGTTGTGGCGTGGTTATGTTACTTGCTATTTAATCTCGTTTTACGTTTGTTGTGTTTTTATTCTTCGTTATCTCAACGGATTAATTATCACCACATTTCGCTTCTAACGACATTAATTTGCACGTTTTTTTATGCTTACTTGGCGGGGTTTTCGTTGCCAACGTTAAGAGCATGGATCATGTTATCGGTATGGGCAGTGCTGCTAATAACAGCGCGCTTTATCACATTTAAATGGTTTATCTTAGGCAATATTTTTATCTTTATACTCATTGCTCCTATGAGTTTGTTGAGTGCCAGTTTCTGGTTGAGTTTTGGTGCTATCGCTTTTATTGGTTTAGTCACCTGGCTATGGCCTGCGATTCCACAAGATACTAGCGCTCAAACGTTATCTTCGAAGATTAAACAAAAGTGCAAAGTGGTTTTACGATTACAACTTATGCTGTGTTTTTTGATGATGCCCATTGTCGCTGTGTATTTTTCTATGATTTCAGTGAGCTCTCCTATTGTTAACCTACTTGCCGTTCCTTTGGTGACCTTATGCATAGTACCCATGTGTTTAATTGGCTGTTTGCTGCTCTTGTGTTGTGAATATTTGGCCGCATTTGTATTTTATTGGATTGACTGGATGTTAGATAATAGCCTTGACGGTTTAGCGTTCTTTGCTCAAATGAGTTGGTCTCGAATTGAACTTCCTGGTATTCCAATTTTGGTCTGGGCGTGCGTATTTTTGGTATTGCTGGCGGTATGTATGCCAATTAAAAGCAGGTTTAAAGTGCTGAGTTTTATTGGGATTATTCCGCTAATAAGTTACTTTTTACCAGCAAACACGGACACATGGAAGGTGCATATTCTGGATGTCGGGCAGGGGCTTTCAGTATTGATTGAGCAAGATCAAAAAGCACTGTTATATGACACTGGAGCTGCATATCCTAGCGGATTTAATATGGCACAGGCGGTAGTGCTACCTGTTTTGAAAAGTCAAAATATCACATCGCTTGATTGGGTGATTGTGAGTCATTTTGACAATGATCACGCTGGCAGTTTAGCGCAATTATTTGCGGGGATTAAGGTCACAGGTTTCATTTCGAATCAAGATGTATGTGATAGTAACCTATTTGTTAAGTGGCATGACTTAACCATAACTGGGCTTTGGCCTTTAGCGGGAAGTAAGGGGATTGGCAATGATCACTCTTGTGTTGTTTTAGTGTCAGATGGTCATCAGAGTATCTTACTGCCTGGAGACATTAGTAAGCAGGTTGAACACAAATTAATGAATAAATACCAAAGTTTGTTAAATGTGGATATTTTAGTCGCCGCTCATCATGGCAGCGACACATCGTCAGTCATGCCTTTTATTAGGGCAACTGCGCCGCAATATGCTATTTTCAGTCAAGGTTATTTAAATCGTTGGGATTTTCCAAAACAGCAGGTGGTAAATCGTTATGTGGAGCAAGATATCCATCTAATTTCTACCGCGGAGTCTGGGCAAATTAGTTTTGAGTTATCTTTGCGCGGTGAACCAATTAAGGTCATTGGTTTTCGTGATAAAGGACTACAAAGCTGGTTTAATCGATATTTATGGCATTAATAGAGTCCATTTGTATCAAAAATAAACAATTAGAGTCGGCATAAATAAATTTTATGCAATCATCATTTTAATCGTAATATCAATTTTTAATAGATTGGAATTACAGCTATAATCAACAAGTTATCTAACGTATAAGTTGCACATAAATGAATTCAACGCTTCCCACACAATCTCTGTTTAAACGTTTTATGGTTTATTTGAAGGAATTCAAATTAGCGTTTTTAATGGCGATTATTGGCATGATCGGATATGCCGCTATTGATTCTTGGATATTTTCTCAATTACAGCCGATTATTGATAATAGTTTGGGCAATCAAAACTTTGAAACATTGCGTATTGCCGCCTATTTCGTGGTACCAATATTTATCGCTCGTGGCTTATTTAATTTCATGGGAACTTACATATTGTCATGGATTGGCAGCCATATTGTCATGAAAATGCGCCAGCAATTATTCGAAAAATACATGTATCTTCCGGTTTCATATCATGATGATAATGCGTCTGGCGGACTAATTTCGAAAGTCATTTATGATACTGAACAAGTTTCAGGTGCAGGCAGTAAAGCGTTATTAACCTTGATTCGCGAGGGCGCATTTGTCATCGGTTTATTAGCGGTTATGTTTTATTATTCATGGCAACTTTCATTGGTCTTTATCTTAATTGGCCCCGTGGTTGCGGTCATAGTGTCAATCGTCAGCAAACGATTCCGTCAGGTCAGTAAAACGATTCAGCAAACGATGGGCAACTTAACCTCGTCAGTTGAGCAAGTTATCAAAGGTCATAAAGTTGTATTGATGTTTGGTGGCCAAAAACAAGAAAAATTAAAATTTACCGAACGTAATAACCACAATCGCCAGCAAAATATGAAGTTAGTTGTGGCCCGTGTGTTGAGCGTTTCATCCATCCAGATTTTAGCTTCCATTGCATTGGCAGTGGTTTTGTATATTTCTAGCTTACCTAGCATGGTAGAAGATCTCACTCCCGGAATTTTTACAACCGTTGTGGTTTGTATGACTATGTTGCTCAAACCCCTCAAGCAACTTACCACGGTGAACAGTGAGTTTCAAAAGGGCATGGCTGCCTGTGCCAGTGTGTTTGACGTGCTCGATCAAGAAATTGAATTGGATACTGGCAGCAGGCAAATTAGTCGCCTGAAGGGTAAAATTGAATTCGACAATGTCACCTTCACTTATCCTGATACGCCCACGCCAGCGTTAAATAACATATCTTTTAAAGTTGAAGTGGGCCAAACCTTTGCTTTAGTCGGTCGTTCTGGCAGTGGCAAATCAACCATCTCTAGTTTATTGACGCGTTTTTATAATATTCAACAGGGGCAAATTCGTTTAGACGATATACCCATTGAAGAAATAAAGTTAACCGATTTACGTAAACAATTTGCATTGGTTTCACAACACGTTACGCTTTTTAATGACACCATTTTTAACAATATCGCCTATGCGTCTGAGGACATTGACAGCTCCCGCGTGTACGAAGCGGCTAAAATTGCCCATGTGCAGGAATTTGTTGATCAATTACCTGAAGGTTACAACACTATGGTAGGCGAGAACGGTTTGAAGTTATCTGGTGGTCAACGCCAACGAATAGCCATTGCTCGCGCAATTTTGCTTGATGCTCCCATATTAATTTTGGATGAGGCGACCTCGGCACTAGACACTGAATCGGAACGTTTAATTCAAGATGCATTAGATAAATTACAACAAGATAGAACCAGTATTGTTGTTGCTCATCGTTTGTCTACGATTGAGAATGCTGACCAAATAATGGTGATTGAGCAAGGCAAAATAATTGAGCAAGGAGATCACCAAACACTATTGCAACAACAAGGTGCTTATTCTCAGCTACATAGTTTGCAATTTAGTGAAGGGAATAAACAGTAAGTGACTTTTATTGAAAAAGTTTGGTTTGATAATTCACCCCAATATCAATTAGTCAAATGGGTGTTATTGCCACTTACCTGCCTGTTTTGGTTGTTGTCGGGTTTACGGCGAGCTGGATATAAGTTGGGGTGGCTGAAAAGCCATAAAATACCGGTTCCGGTTATTGTGGTGGGCAATATCTCGGTGGGCGGAAACGGTAAAACCCCGTTAGTGGTTTATTTAGCAAAGTGGTTAACTGAACAAGGTTATAAACCCGGTATTTTGAGCCGAGGTTATGGTGGTAACGCATCTTTATTTCCATCCAGCGTCGACTTTGAAAGTGATGTTAACCGAGTTGGCGATGAACCTTTGCTAATCAAACGGCGCGCCAATTGCCCAGTCGTTATTGATCCTAAACGTCCACGTGGCGCCAAATACTTGGTCGATAAACACCAGTGTAATGTAGTGATTTGTGATGATGGGTTGCAGCACTATGCATTGCAGCGTGATATTGAAATTGTGGTTATTGACGGGGCAAGAAAACACGGTAATGGTTGGTTATTACCAATGGGGCCGTTGAGGGAAAAGCAAAGTAGATTGAAAACCGTCGATTTTGTTATTAATAACAGCGGTATACCAATACCACCTGAGATACCCATGGAAATTAAATCTGGGGACTTTATTAATGTAAAGGATGGCAATCAGCACAAAGCGGTTGCAGATTTTAACGAGCCCGTTACGGCTATTGCAGCAATTGGCAATCCTCAGCGCTTTTATAATTTGTTAGCGCATTTAAAGGTACCGGTAAAACAACATATTTCATTTCTTGATCATTACCAATTTAAACAACTAGACTTTCCTAATGGTACTATCGTCATGACTGAAAAAGATGCGGTAAAATGTCGTGACATAGCCAAAGATAGTTGGTGGTTTTTGCCAATTTATGCAAAATTACCGGAAAGTTTTACGCAACAACTAAAACAAAAACTAGACTCCATTGATAAGGATACATAAAGCGAATGGCATTTGATAAAAAACTACTGGAAATACTGGCGTGTCCAGTATGTAAAGGTAAGCTGCAATATCAGGCTAAAGATTCTGAGTTGATTTGTCGGTTTGACCGGTTAGCATATTCAATTAAAGATAATATTCCGGTTATGCTTGAAAATGAAGCACGGGAGTTAACATCCACTGATATAGAAAATTTGGATAAAGCGAAACAATGAAATTTACCGTGATTATTCCTGCTCGCTATGCATCTACGCGGTTTCCTGGAAAACCACTAGTTGAAATTGGCGGTAAACCAATGGTTCAACACGTTTATGAGAGAGCGCTGGAAGCAGGGGCTACCCGAGTGATAGTGGCTACCGATGATGCGCGTATAGCAAAAACCGTCACCGATTTTGGTGGTAATTACTGTATGACAGCTGCACATCACGAATCAGGCACGGAAAGGCTGGCAGAAGTGGTGGATGTCGAAGGTTTGTTAGCACACGAATTAGTTGTCAATGTGCAGGGGGACGAACCTTTTATCCCCGCCGAGAATATACGCCAAGTAGCAGAGAATTTATTTCAATATAAAGACGCTGAAATGGCGACCTTGGGAGTCAAGATTACCGATGTTGAAGACGCCTTCAATCCAAACGTGGTAAAAGTCGTAACCGATAAGATGGGCTATGCGTTGTATTTTTCTCGCTCAGCAATACCCTATGACAGATCACGCTTTATGGACGCCGACAGTATTGATGAAATCGGTGATTTTTACCTAAGACATATTGGTATTTATGCCTATCGAGCTGGCTTTATTAAGCAATATGTCAATATGGCGCCATCAGGGCTTGAACAGATAGAATCATTAGAACAATTGCGTGTTTTATGGCATGGAGAACGCATCCATGTTGATGAAGCGCAAAAAGCGCCACCAACAGGAATTGATACTCCTGAAGATTTAGAAAAGCTGATTCAAACCTTACAAAATGGAGAGTGATAATGCCAAATGCAGTTATAACCGGTGCAAATCGCGGTATTGGGTTGGAATTAACCAAGCAGCTTTTAGCCCAAGGTTGGGACGTGTATGCGTTATGTCGTAACAGTTCGGACGAGTTAGATAAAAGTGGAGCTAAGGTCGTTACAAAAGTCGATGTAGGCAATCCCGACTCACTACCGAGTGCATTAGCCAAAATAAAAGATGTGAAAATTGATTTATTAATCAATAACGCTGGCGTGTTAGGTAGAGATTCTATAAAAGAATGGGACCCTCATACGATTGAACATCAATTTAGAGTCAATGCCCTAGGCCCGTTACTCGTTACCCAAACCTTGCTAGAGCAGCTTAAAAAAGGCGCTAAAGTAGCTCATATCACCAGTCGAATGGGATCGTTGACCGACAATAGCTCTGGTGGTTATTACGGCTATCGAATGTCTAAAGCTGCCCTTAATGCCGTCGGTGTTTCTATGGCAAACGATCTTAAGGAACGTGGCATAGCTGTTGCGTTATTGCACCCTGGCTATGTTCAAACTGAAATGGTCAGTTATGGTGGAGATATCTCAGCACAAGATGCAGCATCGCGTCTATTGACTCGCATTGAAGAGTTAAATTTAGATAATACTGGTAGCTTTTGGCATTCCAATGGTGAGATTTTACCTTGGTAAAGTATTTCTGTTAAACCCCATGCAAAAACTTAAACAACGCTATACCGGAAAATTAGTTCGAGTGCTGTGTGGGGTACTCTTTCTTTTTTATCTGCACAGTGCAGCGGCGAATCAAGTGATTCATGTGGCGGTTGCAAGTAACTTTTTATCTACGTTAAAACAATTAAAGTCTGAGTTTGAACGCACCCACAATAGCAAAGTTTTAATTAGCGCAGCCTCTACCGGAAAATTGTATGCGCAAATTTCCCACGGCGCGCCATTCGATATATTTTTGTCCGCCGACGATGTACGCCCTCAACAGTTGGAAGCGCTAGGTTTTTCCAAACAACACAAGGCATTTACCTATGCCTATGGGAAGCTAGTAGTGTTTCATCCGAGTATTGAATCAACGCAGTTTTCGTTTAGCCAGTTAGCCAACAATCGTGTTGAACATATTGCGATTGCCAATCCAAAACTGGCACCTTATGGGGTAGCGGCTAAAAATTGGCTACTGGGTAAAGGCATTTGGCAAGCAGTAAGTGATAAAATTGTAATGGGAGAAAATATTAATCAAGCCATGCAATTTGTGAAATCAGGCAATGCGCAAGTTGCCATAGTTGCGTTGAGTATGATGAAGGAAGAGCCTATCAGTGCGTTTTCTGAGTTGCTGACGACAGATTATCAACCCATAAGGCAACAAGGAATTTTACTGTCCAATAATAAAAATACTGCCCAATTCGCAGCCTTTTTATTTACTGAACCTGCTCAAACCATCATTCAGCAAAATGGTTACATCTTGCCATGATGTTAAGCGAAACGGATTTAATAGCCTTTTGGCTAACCATTAAATTAGCACTTATATCCACCGTTTTATTATTAGTGATAGGCTTTCCATTAAGCTTTTGGTTAGCTAAATCTAAGTGGCGTTATAAGTTTATATTTGAAGCATTAGTGGCGCTTCCTTTAGTTTTACCTCCTACCGTTCTTGGTTTCTATTTATTAATTTTGATGAGTCCAAATGGGGTGTTGGGAGAAATATCCAATGCGCTAGGAACTGGTAATTTAGCCTTTAGTTTTACCGGCTTGATCATAGGCTCTTGCATCTATTCTTTGCCGTTTGTCATTCAACCCCTGCAAACTGCATTTGTAAATTTGCAACAACGTCCGTTAGATGTAGCTGCAACGTTAGGGGCGTCAAAGTCAGAACGCTTGTTTCGGATTATCATTCCATTGTTAAAACCAGGGATCATCAGTGCTGCAGTCTTAGGGTTTGCTCATACCTTAGGAGAGTTCGGTGTAGTGTTAATGATTGGAGGTAATATTCCTGGTCAAACTCAAGTGGTTTCAATCGCAATATACGAACACGTAGAATCACTTGAGTATCAACAGGCACATTGGTTAGCAGGCACATTGTTGTTGTTTTCGTTTGTTTTGTTGTTAATTGTTTATGCAACCAACAAAGGTTTCAAAGTGGTGAATAAATGAGCCTATTGGTACGTTTCTCGAAACCACTAAAGAGTAGAACGATTGACGTTAAACTAGATGTTAACAGTGCTGGTGTGACGGCCATCTTCGGTCCATCTGGTGCGGGTAAAACAACTTTGCTGAGGGTTATTGCTGGATTAGATAAATATCCGAACGCTGAAGTCAATTTTGATAAAAAAGTTTGGCAGAATGCGAGTACATGGATTGCCCCTGAGAACCGTCATATCGGTATGGTGTTTCAACAACCGAGTTTGTTTGAACATCTAAATGTTGCGCAAAATATTTACTTTTACCAAGGATTAAAAGCCCATAAAGGTCGCAAAAAGCGGTTTGATGTTTCGCAGTTAATTGAATTATTGCAGTTAACTCCCTTGTTAAATCGCTTACCTAAAACATTATCAGGTGGCGAGCAGCAAAGAGTCGCTATCGTCAGAGCTTTAGCGACACAACCCGATTTATTATTGATGGATGAGCCGCTGTCTGCTTTAGATGAGCAACTTAAAAGCCAATTTTTAGATTATTTAGAACCTTTACTTGAACAAATTGCGATACCCGTCATCTATGTTACCCATTCTAAGTCTGAATTGGCCCGAGTTGCTAAACAGGTAGTGTTGATGGATAAAACAGGTATTACAGGGCAGGGGGAAAGTACAGAATTACTCACAGATCTCAATCAACCATTGACCTTGGGATCAGATCTTCAAAGTGTATTAAGTGCCAAGGTTGAATTGATTGATGAGCAACAGCATGTCAGCGCTTTAAAAACCCAAGCTGGACAGCTTTGGGTAAGTGTTATCAACAAACCAATAGATCAACGAATGAAGGTGGTGATACACGCAAAAGACGTCAGTGTGAGTTTATCCCGGGCTGCAGATACCAGTATCCTTAATGTGCTGCCAGCCGACATAATGGATTTTAAGTTCACTGCAAACGGTAGTGTTATTTTAAAATTGAAAGTAGGCACTAGTGTCATTCTCAGTCAAATTACCCAACGATCCTTTGAGCAATTAAAGTTAGCCAAACATCTTCGAGTGTTCGCACAAATCAAAGGTGTTGTTTTAAAGTAAGTGTATGCAGATGATCAGAAAAGTGTATTAACAATGACTATGCAATGTATATACATTGACTATCATATGGATATCGGTCAATATTGCCTCATCACGAGAGCAAACCTTACTTTTAATTGGCGTTTTGGAGATTATTTTGCAGCATAAAAAATCAAAGAAAAATAGCCAGCTAATTGTTAGGATTAATGATCAGGAACGAGCTGAATTTGTGAAGCTTTGTGACGAGTTAGATACAAGCGCAGCCCGTGAAGTTCGGCGTTTTATTCGTGATTTCTTAAAACAACACAAGGATCGAGATTAATCGATTAGTGTTTGTATTTTCATCATTTTTTAAGGAGATGCCAGCATGGCTAAAGTAAAGACTTTGAAAGCAAAAATTAAGACCAGTAAAGCGAAAATCGCAAAGCAAAAAAATAAACTAGCAAAATTGAAAAAGCAGCTTAAAAAAGCGAAATAATTATTGGGCGTTCTGTCCCAATTTTCCTAAGTAGAAGTTGTTTGCGGAAATTCTTTAAAAGAATTTCCGCTTTTTTTTTACGATTTCAGACCGTTCTAGTGGCCAATGCCGGCGGGATATTCGCGGCTTTTTGTGCGGGGCCAAATACCGCTATTTGCCCTACAATCCAAAGTACTAACATACCTGCGGGCACAAAATACCAATCTAGTGCATTCAGGCTAAACATATTCACTAACAACATATTTAAACCAACTGTTAGTACGGCACCTAAGACGACACCTACAGTGCTTATCAAAAAATTCTCAATCATGAAGTAACGCACAATCGACCCTTGACTTGCCCCTAACGCTCTCCGTGTGCCTATTTGTTTTTTACGACGATTAACACTAAAGCTGGCTAAACCAACAATACCTAACCCGGTTACTATGGTAAGGATTACCATAGTGGTTGAAAGTATTTTTATCATCGCGGTATCTCCGCGATAGCTGCGTTCTCGTGTTTCTTGAACGGTACGCATGTTGCGAATAATGCGTTGTTTATTTGATGAGGCTAGCGCTTCTTCAATAATCGGCATTATTGCATCACGTTGTCCTGGTAGAGCGCGGATATAGTAGCGATTGGACTCAAACTCGGTTAACTCCGGTGTAAGAACTGTGTGTTCTAAGTCATCCCAACCCACCCAAGGAGCTTGAATTTTATCGACAATCCCTTTTACGATCATAGGTTCTGTTTGACGAATATAAATGGTTTTACCCACTACATTTTGATAAGGGATATCCGCAAATAAAGACTCCGCAAGGACTTTAGTAATAAGTACATTATCAGGCCAATCGGTCACACTTCGTTGCCGCCACCTCACGTCGTTCGGTAAGAAGTTTTCACCGGCAATTACTTCTAAATCAAGTGCATTGATGGCGTGTTCATCGACCATATAAATCGCAGCGCCTTCGCTTTCTTTTTCTTCGCCTGGTTCAGTTTGAAAACTCATCGACCAGCCACCACCACTGACAGGAATGGCGTTAATTTGGATTGCATCTAGTACCCCAGGCGTAGCGCGGATTAATGCTAAATCATCAATGGCGGTACTTTTAGGATCAAAACTCGTACCAAAACCTGTAGTGGTTAGGTAAAAGCTATTGGCCTCATCGATGCCGCTTTCTCGCTCGATACGTTGCGCACGTTCAAGAATAATAAATATTGAATTGACCACTATTGTCATAGTGACGGCAATTTGTATTGCAATCAAAATGGCACCCACCTTGTTGCGCATTAAAGCACGAAAGATTGGACCAATTTCCCATTGATTAGAGCTCATAGTCTTCTCCTTATTGACTTTTTAATTGGCTGGCTGGGGCGATGTTACAGGCGCGCCAAGTAGGGTACATGCCGGCTAAAATACTCGAAACTAACGCAAGTAAAATCGCACTGGCCATCATGGTAATATCCAGTCCAACTAAATTTTGCACAAACTCACCGTACAAAGATTTAATACCTTCGAGTCCAAGAAAGGCTAAACCCAGTCCCAAAATACCGCCGGCTATGCCAATGCAGGCCGTTTCGACGATATGCTGAATAAACAGGTCTGTTTTAGACGCGCCTACCGCTCTGCGTAAACCTATTTCTGCAGCTTTTCCAGTAAATTTTGCCAGCAACAAACCTATGGTATTAAGCAGGCAAACTAATAAAAACATAAAGGACACCCACATCATGATTTGGGCGTCGTCGGCAACCACTTCTTGGTTTTCCATCCATTCCATGACGTTAGAAAGGCGGTTGTTCAATGGGCGGGCAAAACGTCCTAAGGCTTTTTGTTCGTTGACATAGTTATTTAAAAAATCCATGTACTGGGCTTTTTCATTTGCGTTTCTAAGTTCAACCCACATCTGATAGTTAACACACTCAGATTGTAAAAATGCAGCAAAACCTTCACCTTCTGGGGTTTTCCAACAATTGGTATTGCCGCCATTAGATAATTCTAATTCTTGCTTCATATAAAACGGCATAAAGACTTCTTCGGTTTCATCAAAGGCACCAGTGGTGACATCATAAAACCGTGGCACTAACAGCCAATCGTTTAAAACACCCACCACTCGGAAGTTTTCGCCTACAATCCGAATCGTACGACCAACAGAGTTTTCTCCTCCAAACACACGTTCATTCGTGGCTTTGCTGATCACCACCACATATTCTCTATTGTCATCGCTGCTATCAGGCCAGCCACTGCCAAACAAAAAAGGGGCATCAAACATCGGGAAAAAATCAGAAAAGGCTAAACGAATGCTGGCCATAAAGGGCTTCTCATCTTGACCTTGAGGTTCGACAACACCGCCGGTAGAAGCCATGGCTGTTTGCCGATACGCTTGTTTTGCTTGCATCAAATTGGTGGCTTCAGTCCAGGTGATTTGATCCGGTGGCTCATTCGGCTCGCGGGCAGGTTCAAACTGTGACCAACTGTCTAATTGCACATAGAAAAGTTGTTCACTTTTATGGGGAATGGGATTAGCTGACATCAGATAGTTAACTGTTACCGTAGTCATACTTGCACCAATACCAAGACCAATAGCGGTGATCATCAGTGCACTTAAAATAGGGTTTCGCTTGATGCTTTTTAGGGCCAAACGCAGATAATAAGTAAACATTATTTTTCCTTATCCGTTGGCCGCTTGATTAAGCTCAGCGATAGTGGGCTCAGATGAGTCAGTTAATTCACTGACTTTGCCATCTCGTACGTATATATTGCGTTTGGCTTGGGAAGCCAAATGTTGATCATGGGTCACCATAACGATAGTCGTGCCTTGGTCATTAATTTGTTTGAGTAGCTCCAATACACTTAATGCCATTTTAGTGTCCAAATTTCCGGTTGGTTCATCGGCAAGTAAGAACCGTGGATCACCGGCTAAAGCTCGGGCAATGGCGACACGTTGTTGCTGCCCACCTGAAAGTTGCGAGGGTAAATGCTTCATTCGGTTAGCCAAGCCGACTAATTCGAGACTTTCTTCAATCCGTTTTTTGCGTTCATTACTTTTAAATCCGCGGTAACGAAGGGGCACATCTACATTATCGAACAGGTTTAGATCAGGGATAAGATTGAAACTTTGAAAAATGAACCCTATTTTTTCATTTCTTAGTTGGCTGCGTTTTTTGTCATTAAGACGACTGACATCTTGACCATCTAGCTGGTAAGTACCACCTTCGAAGGTTTCTAACAAACCTGCAATGTTTAAAAAGGTGGTTTTTCCAGAGCCAGAAGGGCCAGTGACGGCGACAAATTCACCTTCATCTACCTGTAAATTGAAATCACGTAAGGCGTGGGTTTCAACCAAATCAGTACGAAATACTTTTTTTACGTCTGTCATTGTTAACATGTGCTTTCCTTAATTCTTTTTGCTTTTAATGTAGGAGTGATTAATTGGTGATGAGAATTCGCTGCGCACCGTTGAATTGTTCTGTACCGGAAATGATGATGGTGTCTCCGGCATTCAGACCTTGCATTATTTCAACATTGGATAAACTTCTAATTCCGGTGGAAATCGGCGTTTTTTCTGCCATTCCGTCTTTAACCAGATATGCAATGCGGCCACTGCCACTGTCTAAGAACTGTCCTCGTTGCACCATTAACACATCTTCCTTACTTTCCATTAGGATGCGCGTGGTTAGGCGTTGGTTTTGACGCAATCCTTGTGGCTGTTCTAAGGCTTCTCCTGCAGCATTGTGGGAGGCGAAACGCACTCTCCCATTCACTTGATTGTTCTCTATTTCAGGTGAGATAGTGACTAGGGTGGCCAAGTGCGTTTCGCCATTGAAACTAACTTCTGCAAGCATACCAATCGCCAAATCGTCGGCGTAGCTTTCTGGAATATCAACTTCTAACTCGAATTCTGATAAGTCCACCACGCTTAAAATGGGCTGGTTTTGTGTAACTTGGTTTTTTTGCTGTACCGCTAAATTACCGACGATGCCATTGACTGGAGAGCGCATTGTCAATTCGTCCACTTTGCGTGTTAATTCATCAACCAGCAAAGCTTGTCGTTCCAATTGCAGTTGTTTGGTTTGAATTTCAAAGGCTAAACTCTCTTGGTTTAACTGAGCATCGTGCACCGCATGTTGGTGAACGAGTTTGGCATTTTGCAGATCATCTTGTGCTTTTTCATAATCGATCTGGCTTATGGAGTGGGTAGCATAGGCTTTGTCTGCACGGCGTTTTTCTCGATCCGCGGCAGTGAGTGAGACCAATGCAAGATCGACGGCTTTTTGATTTTCCAGTGCTTGTTTTTTCGCTTGTATTTTTTCTCTGTCCAACTCCATTTGCGAACGCTGTAAACTGGACTCTTCTTGTTTTAGTTCATTGGTCAACGCTGGGCTGTCGATCAATGCTAACACTTGATTGATAGTCACCGAATCACCGGCATCCACTTTAAAAGTAATAGTACCTTGGGCTGGGCTATACAGACGGGGACTAATAGAGGCTACAACTCTGCCTTGTACAGACAAATCTCTAACCAGATCACCTTTGTGCACGGTGGCAAGTCGTAAACGCTGAGCTGAAACCGAATGGTCTGAACTTGACCAATTACTAAAAGCCGGTGCTAAGCTAAAATAGCAAACGATTAACACTACGCTAATGCCGATAATTATGAACAGTGGTTTTTTATTTTTTTTGCTAGCCAGTACGACATCTTGTCCACTGGTATCTTCAATTTTCATGGTGTTTTCTCTGAAATTATTAGAACAATCACAGAGTAAGTCGCAGCCAGAATAAAAAAGGTTTAAATGATCTTAAAATAAATTTTAAATGGGTGTTACTAAGCGCGGCATGTCATAGGGAATATTGCTTAAAAATAGCGCTCGATAGACACGAGCGCGCTACTTATATAAATTTGTGGGTTAGCGATTACGGCCCATTTTGTCATGGCTGCTTACCCAGTGGCCGGCAATGACGGCGCAAGCTAATGAAATGTCACCGGCTAATACGGTCGCAGCAACGATTTCAGCAAATTTATTGGCTTTGTCTTTGCCCACACAATCTAATAGCTGTAAACATTCATTTTGTGTAGGTAAACCTGTACCGCCACCAAAGGTGGCAACTATTAATGAAGGTAAGGTAACCGCAAGATAAAAATCACCATTGTCTAATAATTCATGGGATAACATACCCGCATGAGACTCAACTACATTCGCTTCATCTTGACCGGTGGCAATATATAAAGACGCGATGCCATTAGCTGAGTGGGGTCCATTATAAGCCGCACCGGCTAATTGCGCGCCATTATTCGCTAGCGTAGTAGCACCTGCTAGCACTTTTGTATCCACATTCATGACACGAGCTAACACTTCTTTTTTCAAGATGATCTCGGCGATCACGCGCTTGCCTCTTGAATGCAGCATATTTAGATGAGAGTGTTTTTTATCGGTATCCATGTTGCCAGAAAGCAAATACATGCAGGGGATGGGGGAGTTTGCTTTAATCCATTCACAGGCGACAAGGGTCGCTTTGCCCACCATATTTTGACCCGCAGCATCACCGGTGGTGTAGTTGAAACGCAAGTATTGTGTTTTCGCCACTGACCATTGTTGAATATGCTCTAATTTGCCAATACTGGTTGTGGTTTCGGATACGGCTTTTATTTGCTCAAAATTTTGTTCTACCCATTGTCCAAAGTCACGGGCTTGTCTGGCATCTTCAAAGATAAACGCTGGAGCACGTTGCATCCAACCTTCAACTACCGTCGTTTTTACCCCGCCACATTCATTTATGACACGCATTCCACGGCTGTAACTGGCCACTAATGTACCTTCAGTGGTGGCAAGTGGGACGTAAAATAAACCTTTGGCATGTTCACCATTAATTTGCACTGGACCGGCAATACCTACTGGCATCTGTACGATTCCAATAAAGTTTTCAATATTGCCTGGTAATACACCTGGATCAATACTGAATTCACCCGTGTATTTTAAATCAGTACCGGTTTTTTGTTTCAGAAACTCCCGTCTGGTTTTGGCCATTTCAACAGTGTGATCATTTTCTGAGTTACGGGGAATCCGAGTATCTTCAGACATAGTAGATTTCCTTATTATCGATAGAGTGCAGGTTTTGCAATAAACGCTGTCTTTCAATTAATACATAATTACACCTACTTAGACAATTTTTTTATCAAAAATATGTAAAATAATTGTTAATTTTGTTGGGCGTTGCTGGTCATTTTCCGTTTAAGTTTATTATTAGTGTCTCGGCTGCTGCGAATGATGTCATCGGAATAAACCGTGTTTTGTTGTTTTGCCATACGGTCGTAGAGCACGACATTCACTGAGGCCGCTAAATTCATACAACCTATGGTAGGGACATACAGTATCTCGTCACACTGATTGAGGATCTGTTGTGGTATGGAGCCATCCTCAGGCCCAAAAACATAAATAGCTTTGTCAGGATGTTGAAAATGAGGCAGTGGTGTCGCGCCCTCTACCAGCTCAAAGGCGATTTTTCGATAACCAGCAGGTAAGTCATCAAATATGTTTTCTTTGCCCGTTAGCGGTATGTGTGCATTTGCATTTTTTGTATCGGTAGCGAAATTTTTCGCGTGCTCATAACGTTTGCCTGTATACACAATTGATTTTGCTGAATAACACCCAGCAGCGCGCAGCGCAGCTCCCACATTGGTAGGGCTTTTAGGATTAATGAGACCGACAATATAATGATTCGATTGATTTTGTTGTTGGGGTTTGTCCATTTTTGATTAGCATGATGTGATAGTTTGGACTAGGATACTTTAGATTGGATTATAAAACACCATGGAGCAATTTGATGAGGTTTACTATATTTATTCAAGCATTGGATTTAGGTCAGTGCAAAGATCAAATTCAACGTCAGGCTTTATTTGATATTGCACTTATGTTTGTGATGATTGATGGCGTCATAGATGAGCAAGAAAGAAGCTATATGCAAGGTTGGTTAGCGCAACTAGAATGGTCTAGTGAAACCGATAAATTGGATTATTACAATACGGTAGAGAGTAAAGTTATTGATGCGATAGCTGAAAATGAAATTGAAAACTTTTTAGCCCATCGCGCGATTTTGTTATCCGACCCTTGGATGAAAGAACAAGCGTTACAGCTGGCCGTAGACATCTCACGTGCCGACGGTCAATTAGATGAATCTGAAAAGGCTGCGATAGAATTTTTAATGGTTAAATTGGCAGATAAACGCTAAGAGCAAAAGCCCTTAGCTTGATACTTGAGCCCTTAGCATACGGCTTGAATTATTAGCGCACTGTTCCATTTAAGTTCGAATTAACCTCGAGACCAACAGCTTGCTGTCAGCAATCATTTCTATCGTGTTTCGACGCAATTTCAGCAGTAGCAAATAGGTTAGTGGTACTAAAAATAAACTGGTGAGGGTGCTAAACAACAAACCACCGATTATGGCTATCGCCATCGGCGAATAGGAAGGGCCGTCACCGCCAATACTCATGTCGCCAAACGCAAGTGGTAAAAGTCCTAGCACAGTTGTAGAGACGGTCATCAAAATAGGGCGTACTCGGGTGAGACAACCTTCAATAATGGCGTTGTGTACAGTCATTCCTTGATTTACTAATTGATTAATCCGGTCGACCAATACAATACCGTTATTTACCACTATTCCCATTAAAATCAGCATCCCAATCATGCCCATTACGGTCATTGGATTGCCTGTAATTAAAAACGCCCAAAATACCCCAGTAAATGAAAAAATCAACGAAGTTAATACCGATGTGGGTAATAATAATGATTCGAAAAGCGCTGCCATAACAATATAAATCATACACACGGCTAGGATCATATTTGTGATCATCACGCCTTCATCTTCGTCTTGACGTTGGAAACTGCCATCTAACGCCCAACTATAACCGCTGGGCAGTTGCACATTTGCCATTATAGATTCAATACGTTCTTGTGCTTCTTCGATGGTGAGTTCACTTTCTAAATTAGCCCCAATACTTAGTGCCGTTTGCCTGCCGTCCCGCTGAATTTGTGACATTCTTGGTTTAATCGTTAAGTCAGCCAACATATCCAAAGTGACATTTTGATCAAGGTTTCTAGACACCGTTAAGTTACGTAATGCGTCTATAGAGGTTTGCAGTGTTTCATCGTAAAGCAAACGAATGTCTATTTCACCATTACTGTCATTTCTAAAGGTTCGCAGATTTGCCCCTCGTAATGCCGTGCTAATAATAGTGGCAACATCATTGGTGTTTAATCCAAAACGAAAGGCTTTGTCTCTATCTACTTTAATTTGTAACTCATAATTTTGACCATCTATATCAGCCTTAACGTCTGTTAAACCATTAACGCTACTCAACACTGGTACAATTTCACTGGCAATTTGCATTAAGGTTTCAGATGACTGTCCAAATAACGATATTTTGACACCGCCACCACTGCCTTCATCCCACTGAAAAGAAGGTTTTGCACGTGCAAATGCAGGGAACTCATCTTTAATTAACTTTTTTAGATCGGCGATTTTCATCGGGATTTCATCTTCTAGAGTTAAGCCAGATACCGCTTCTCCCGCAGTGAAATAGCTATATACCTGTTTGATGTGAAATCTTTCTTTATTGGCGTATAAATAGTCTTCCATTTTAGCCACGGTTTTTTCAACTTCCTTGAGGCTATAGTTGGCCTGAACATTATAGTTCAACCAAATTCGGCCATTATTACCATTGTTTTGTTCGTCGCTCTTTAATAAGTTCATGGGGATCATAGTGCTGATTAATATGAGTACAGCAACAAGCGCGGTTTTTCCTTGATTCTCTAAGGTCCAAGTTAAAATAGAAGCATAAACATTTTTGATCTTTGATGGCTTCACTTGTTTAGGTTTCGCTTTAATTTTTAGCTTAGTGGTTAATAAAGGAATGAGTGTCTGCGCTAAAATTAATGACGCAAACAGTGAAATGCAGATAGATACGGCTACATGTTCAAGAAATACGGTTATCTCTTCTTTGGCGCCAACTATATTGGGTAGAAAAACGATGGCTGTGGTCGCCGTTCCAGCGATAACAGCTAAACTCACCAAAGCAACCCCTTTCTTAGTTGCTTCCACAGGGTCAGGTTCTTCTTCCCGTGCTTGGAAAATGCTTTCAGTAACCACAACAGCATTATCCACCAGCATGCCAACCGCCAACATTAAGCCCATTAAAGACAATATATTGAGGCTATATCCTAAGAAGTACATACAGGCCAAGGTGATACAAATTGCAAATGGCACCGATAGGACCACAACTAGGGTAGTAGCAAGGTTACGTAAGAATAAATACAATACAATGATAGAGAGGATGGCACCGAGCAAGCCCGAATTGAGCAGGTCTTGCAGCGAAGTGGTAACAGAATCCGCCTCATCATCCATGATAAATACGTTAATGCCATTAAACGCGGTGCTGTTTCGAGCTTTTTCAATCTCTTGCATAACCGCGTCGGATACCTCCACTAAGTTAGCACCTGACTCACGAAAGATATTGAGACCAATCGCATGGGTGCGATCTAAGTGGCGTCCTTCTTCTGCTCTAGGGGTTTCATATTTCACACTGGCAATGTCGTTCAAACGTACATTCCGTTGGATAATGAGATCTTCAATTTCCTGTTTGCTACGGTATTCGCCAATTGGATTGACTGTGATTTTTTGGTCCAAATCAAAAAACTGACCAGCCGTCATGGAGAAGTTGGCATCGCGCAGGATTTTGGTTAATTTAGCCGTATCAATGTGCAAAGCTGCAATGCGTTGAGGATCTAAGCGAATCGATATTTGTTTTTTCTGAACACCATATAATTCAACTTTTGAGACACCTTTAATGCGCTCGATCGGCATTTTTAGGTTGCGCTCCAGTAAATCATACGAGTTAGAAATATCACGGTCACTCGACAATCTAAGTTGAAAAACTGGCATATCTTTTAGGTTGAACTTGAAGACTAGAACTCGCTCTACATCATCTGGCAAAAGGTGGCGGATAGCATCGATTTTCTCTCGTGCTTCGATGCTTTTAGCTTTGATATTGGCATCCCAATCAAACTGTATCTGAATTTCTGCATTGTTTTCAGTAGAACGAGAGCGCAGTCGTTTGATGCCCGACATTGTGGCTAATGCTTCTTCCACCGGTTGGGTGATCATTTTATCGATTTCTGCAGGCGTGGCATCTTTATAGGGAACCTGAATAAAAATTTCTGGAAAATCAATGCCCGGAAACTTCTCTAAAGGCAGCATTTTACTGGCCGCTAACCCCATGATTAACAGAGAAAAGAATAACATGGAAATGGTTACTGGACGACGTATGGCAAAGCTTGCCAATGCAGCGCCAGCGTGGGCAAACTTATCCATAAACCACCTCACTGTTTGGCTTGTCGGTTGTGCTTTGGTTCACTTCTGGGATAAATGATTTGCGATCAAATATGCTATACAACACGGGGATCATAAATAGAGTTAGGAAGGTTGCGAACAACAATCCAAAAATTACTGTAATAGCCATAGGTGTGCGAATTTCCGATCCTTCACCTAAACCAATTGCCATTGGAAGGAGGCCTAATATAGTGGTTAAGGTGGTCATTAGGATAGGGCGTAAACGACTGTGCGCAGCTTGTTTAATTGCGGTCATCTTATCTTCGCCTTTTGCACGTAATTGATTAATTCTATCAATTAGCACTATGGCGTTATTTACCACTATTCCAGCGAGCATAATCAAGCCAATGAATACCACCACACTGATATTTGTGCCGGTTAAAAATAAACCATAAATTGAACCTGCGCAGGCCATGGGAACAGTGAATAAAATTAAAAATGGATGCAATAAGGACTCAAACTGCGAGGCCATCACCAGATATACCATAAAAATCGCCAAGGCCAGGGCCATATAAAGGGAATTAAAACTCGACTCCATTTCTTCACTTTGGCCGGTGATCCTAGCTTGTAAACTAACGGGTAAGTTGATTTCATCAATGGCTGAGCGAGCGTCGATTACAGCCGCACCTAAATCACCGTAATTAAGGTTAGCAGTGACCAGTACCACCCGTTGTTGACCCACTCTGGTTATTTCACTTGGACCGACTGACATCTCAATAGAAGCCACAGCGGCTAAGGGGATGACGTTATTGCTATTTGGGTTTACCACTATTTGTGAAATATCTTGGATTGAGTCTCGTTGGGTAACTTGGTTTCTGACTAAAATATCCACTTTACGATCATCGACACTAAATTGACTTGCCACTTCGCCACCAATTTTGGCCGCTATTAACTTTGAAACATCCGGTGCATTGAGTCCTAATTGGGCCAGTTTGGCATGGTCGAACTGCACTTTTAATTCAGGGTTGCCATTTTGCAACGAGCTTTTTATATCGGCAAATCGTCTATTTTTAGAAAGAGCTTGTGCTAGCTTGTCACCGTAACGTTTTAACATCGACAAGTCATATCCTGAAATTTCCACCACCAGTGGAGTCGAAAAACTGAATAGTTCCGGTGTACCGAATTTACTTTCCAGACCTGCTTGATTAATTAGGTATTCACGCATAGCTGTGACAACAGCTTGTTCGTCTTGGGCAGAGGCATCAGTTTTCATCACCACATTTAACTTACCCCAATGATCACCACCTTGGGAGGGGGAAGCATTCATTAAACTGCCAGTACCAGCTAAAGAGTAGGTGCGTGCTACTTGCGGTTGTTTTTGCGTAAAAGTGGCCAGTTTAGCAAATACCTCATCGGTATTTTCTAATCTAGAGCCTGTAGGTAAGGTAATTTCAACATTAAATTCGCCTTGGGCTAACGGTGGAATCAGTTCCAAACCGATTTTAGGTAATAGTAAAAGCGATAGAGCAGAACAGGTAACCACAATTGCAATAACTGCAACCCGAGCTTTCATTGCCACATTCAGACTATGGTAATACGTTGATGACACGACATTGTAGAACTTATCGAACCCCCACAATACCGGTTTGAATAGTATTGATAGCGCTTTAGATAGCCCTCTAAACACAGTTAAAATGATGCTGGTTACCATCACAGGTACAACATAAAAGATTAATTTAACGAGAAGAGTTAATGGTAAAAATAGGTAATATCCAGTTAGTTTTAACTTGCCTGTGGGTTTAGCTTTAACCGGCCTAGGTCCCAAATCCAATTCTTTACTTGGCTGATTAGACTTTTCTCTTGCTGCAAGCATAGGGATGAGGGTTAATGCTACAACTAAGGATGCTGCCAGTGCAAACGTAACGGTAAGGGCCTGATCACTGAATAATTGACCAGCGATACCTTCAACAAACACTAACGGAAAAAATACGGCCATGGTGGTAAGGGTAGACGCCACTATTGCCATTGAGACTTCTTTTGTTCCTTGCGCGGCAGCTTCTAAGGTATTGGCATTGTCTTTTTTATGCCTATCGATGTTTTCCAGCACTACGATACTGTTATCAACTAATAAACCTATGGCCAGCGCAATGCCACCCAGACTCATAATGTTTAAACTGATATCGTAGCTATACATTAAATTAAAAGTCGCGATAATTGATACTGGAATGGAGATGGAAATAATTAATGTGGGCCAGATATTTTTCAGGAAAAAATACAAAATAAACATAGCCAGAATACCACCTATGATGGCCGCAGACTTTACTTCTTCCAATGCGCTGGCGATAAATAATGACTGGTCGTAGACCATTTGTATTTGGTAGTTCTGCGGCAATGTCTGCTTCAGTGATTCAAGTCTGGCTTTTACCGCGTTAGCTACATTGACCGTATTAGCGTCACCTTCTTTATAGATTGCTATTTCAACACCTTCGAGTCCGTCAAATCGGGTGACTGAGGTGCGTTCTTTAAAGGCATCTTTGATTTGGGCTACGTCGCTTAAACGAATATGTTTGCCTTCTCGTGTAGCAATATACAAATTACGCATATCGTCTAAGGTTTGAAATTGATTTAGGGTTCTGACTAAATATTCTTGCGAACCGTCTTCCACTCGGCCACCGGACGCATTTACATTTTCGTCTTTCAAGCGTTTAATGATTTCCGCTAAAGGTATATTTAATTGACTAGTACGATGTTGATTAATCAGAACATGGATTTCATTTTCTAGGCCACCGCCGACCCGAACGGAAGCGACACCTTCAACCGACTCCAGTTTGCGTTTTATGTGTTCTTCGGCATAAGTACGAACCTGTTTCATGTTCGCTTCATCCATAGTCGCTTGTGCTACCTTAGAGTCGTTAGCGGGGGGCGAAGCGGCATTGTTTGTTCCTAGTCCGAAGCGCATTACAGGATCTAAACTTGGATTGAATCGCAATAATAAAGGCCGTTTAACATCAAGGGGTAAAAGTAAAACATCGAGTTTTTCGCGAACCTCTAAGCTGGCCATGTCCATTTCGGTGCCCCATTCAAACTCCAGCACTACATCAGACTGTCCAGCTTTAGAAGCTGAAGTGACTTTGCGAACACCTTTGACTATGCCTACTGCTTCCTCAACCGGTTTGGTAACCAATTGTTCTATCTCTCCTGGAGCGGCTCCTACATAGTCAGTGCGAATGGTTAGAGTCGGGTAGGAAAGCTCTGGTAGTAAGTTCAAAGACAAACGTGATAGAGAAACAAATCCGAATAAGAGTACAGCTAAGGTAAACATCCACACTGTCACCGGACGTCTGACCGCAATTTCAATTAAATTCATAATGTACTCCTCAATTAGCTGTTGACGATTTCAACAACGGCTTTGTCTTTGAGGTTTTGGTGCCCGGTTACCACCACTTTTTCAGTGCCAGTAAGGCCTTTGATAACTTCAACGAAGTTTCCTTCTTGGTAGCCAACTGTAATCGCAATTTTGTTTGCGATACCGTCTTCGTCTACCACAAATACATTGGTTTTATCGTCAATGGCCAGTAGTGCTTTACGAGGCAACAAAGTCGCATCAAGGTGGGTGTCATAATTTAAACTGACTTGAGAGAACATGCCTGCTTTCAATAAATTATTTTCGTTTGGTACTCTAAGGGTAACTTTAAAAGTCCCGGTTTTTGAATCAATGACCGGACTGATACGCTCAACATAAGCATTGATTGTTGTATTCGAAAGCGCTGATAAAAGTAAGCTTGCTGGTTGGTCTTTGTGCACCCGAGACAATTCTTTTTCCGGTAAATAGACAATTCCGTAGAGTTGTTTTTGTTGCACAATATGAAACATACGCTCGCGCTGGAACGATTCGGTTAGGTTACCCACTTTAGCGTTTCGTTCGGCGATATAACCGCTGATAGGTGCAACTATGGTTGCTTCTTTCAAATCGAGTTTAGCCAAAGCCAGTGTTGCTTTGGCTGATTCATACTGTGCAGTAAGCTTGTCGTAAGTATCATCACTTATCAGTTTTTTATGATAAACCTTATTGACTTTCGCAAGCTCTTTTTCGATACCTTGTAAATCTGCTGCTGCTCGCAACAAGTTTAGTTCGTAACGTTCGGGATCTAATTTCGCTAAAACTTGACCTTTTTCAACGTAATCACCTTCTTCAACTAATATTTGATCAATTATTCCCGATGCGCGGGCAACAACAAATGCTTCTTCTTTAGCTTCTAATACTGCTGTTGTTGCATAATTGGAGGAAATATTACCGCGCTCTAAATTTTTCACTTCAACAGGAATAGGGATGACTTTTACCTGTTCAGCTTCTTGCTGGTCATTTTTATTGGCTTCTGCCTGTCCACAGGCTGTTAATAAAAAACTTGAGCAAATAAAAGCTGCCAGTGATAACTGCTTTATTGTTGAGCGTGAAATTGAAGCGTGGTTGTTGTAATTATGCGCGTCCATTGTATTTTCCAAATTTAACCAAATATTTTAAGTGAATATCGTCACGACACTGTTTAGTGAGTCGTATTTGATGACTGTTCTATTTACTAGACTAAGCACTCACTGTGCCATTGATTAAAATCTTTATAAATCAATTAGATATAGAGATGGATTGTGGTTTTTTGTGAATTTGATTAACTGTATTTGGTGAAATTTACTAAAAATTAGTTGATTTATTACTAGCTGCGAGACGTTGCCATGCAATAAACCGCGCTCTTTATTGAAAAATAAATAACCCCTTTTAAAATTCTATTCGTTGGTACTGATAACTATGTGTAAAAGGAATAAAAATGAACACTATTAAATCAGACAATTCAACGACTACTAGCTCTATCGATTTAACGCTTAAAAACAGATTTAAACTGCGTAGATTTAGCTATTTATTAACCTCTACAGTTATCGCTTTTAGTCTTGCCGCTTGTTCGTCTACAGAAAGCGATAATCAAGTCAAACAGGCGAAGCACAGAGCTGAAGCTGAAAAAATTATGATGACCGCACAACGAGCTGAAGCGCAAGGAAAATTACATAGTCGCCAGCGACATGAATCTCAGCTGTTCGCAATGGCTGACTTATCTGCAGCCACTTCTCCTGGATATTATCCTCCTCAAGTGCCAGCGCCAGGGAACCCTGCTTATACAGAAAACTATCAACATGAAGAAGAAAACCAGGTTTTTACCACCAGTAATAATCCAGTTTCAACATTTTCAATTGATGTGGACACAGGTAGCTACAGCAATGCTAGACGAATGTTAAACCAAGGATGGCTGCCACCGGCAGACGCTGTTCGGATTGAAGAATTCGTAAATTATTTTGATTATCAGTATCCAGTGGCTGAAGAATCCTCTCATCCTTTTGTGATTGATACGCAGGTTTCAAATTCGCCTTGGAATCAAGGCCGTAAGTTGATGCGAATTGGTTTAAAAGCCCATGCTTTAAATGATAAATCCGAAAAGCAACTTGAGGCGAGCAATAAAAATCTAGTGTTCTTATTGGATGTTTCTGGCTCTATGAATTCTGCGAATAAATTACCTTTGGTTAAGCGTGCTCTGATGATGTTAACCAATCAATTGACAGAAAACGATAGTGTAGCCATCGTGGTTTATGCCGGAGCATCTGGTGTAGTACTTGAGCCTACCAAAGCCAATCAGAGTGTAAAAATAGAACAAGCGCTAAACCGCCTATCCGCTGGTGGATCAACCAATGGTGGAGAGGGTATTGAGCTTGCTTATAAATTAGCTAAACAAGCATTTAAGGAAAATGGTGTGAATCGTGTGATTTTAGCTACTGACGGCGATTTTAATGTTGGCAGGGTCAATCATCAGCAATTAATTGAATTAGTTGAAAAACAAAAAGAGCAAGGAATTGAACTCACCACCTTAGGTTTTGGACAAGGTAATTATAATGACCACTTGATGGAGCAATTAGCGGATAAAGGCAATGGCAATTACGCTTATATAGATACGTTGCTTGAAGCGCGAAAAGTATTAGTTGAAGAATTAGATGCTACTTTACAATCGGTTGCCCGAGACGTGAAAATTCAGGTCGAGTTTAATCCTAATACGGTGGCGGAATATCGTTTAATTGGCTATGAAAATCGTCGCTTAAATAAAGACGATTTCAATAATGATAAAGTCGATGCGGGGGAAATCGGAGCTGGCCATACTGTTACAGCATTTTACGAAATCGTATTGCAAGATGGCGCTAAATTTAATGACGATTTACGCTATCAACAGACCCATAAAAATGCCGCAGCTAGTCTGAATAATGAATTGGCCCATGTAAAGTTGCGTTATAAACCTATGGACAACGACACTAGTATCATAATCGACCAAGTTATTGAAAAACAAAATGTTACTGATTTTGATGCACAATCCATGGATTTTAAATTTGCAACTTCTGTTGTTGGCTTTGCTCAATTGTTGAAAAATAGTAAATACACCCAAAATTTAGATTTTGAAAAGGTGATTGAGCTTGCTAATAACAACAAAGGTAAGGATGATTACGGCTATCGTGCTGAGTTTGTTTCTTTGGTGAGAATGGCAAAAACCTTACAGTCGGAAACTTCTCGTTCGGTTGCCACTCAAGAACAAAAGCAAAACTAAGAAAATAAGGCGCAGACGTCAAGGTTTGCCAAGTCTTATTCATTATTTAAGGAAGATGGACGCGTTTGAATCAAGTAGTAGATGAAGAATTGCTTAAACGATTTGCTGATGGAGATTCGGCATCCTTTGAGCTTTTATATGAACGTCATAGAGGCGGCTTGTATCGCTATATGCTGCGTCAATTAAAAGATCAGCAATTAGCAGAAGATTTATTTCAGGACACCTGGAGTAAAGTGATAGTGAATGCTGAGTCGTTTGAGCCAAACGCTAAATTTTCCACTTGGTTATATACAATGGCACGAAATAGAGTGGTTGACCAAATAAGACATTTGCGCATTGTCGATAAGCTGATTGACGATAGCACCGATGAGGTAGATAGCCAACTTGGTGCCAATCAAATTGAGCAAAATATACTAGAAAAAACGTTGCAAGCTGATAAGCAAAGCATGTTTTTAAAAGACTGTATGCAAAAGTTACCTGTCAACTTGCTGGAAGTATTTTTACTCAAAGAAGAGTCGACTATGACGGTGAAACAAATTGCAGAAGTAATTGATTCTTCTCATCAAGCAACTAAAAGCCGTTTACGTTATGCCTACGGTCAGTTAAAACAATGTTTATCTAAAAAAATGCCTGATTGGGTAAGTAGTGGTGAAGGTCATGAGTAATAAAAATCAAGCTAAAAATGAGAATATTACTGATCCTGATGTGAGTGTCGTATATCAGGCACAGGAAAAACCAGTACCGACTGCAGCATTGGATAAGCGCATATTGGAACTCGCCAAACAACAAGCAAGTGATAAGGTGGTTGATGTAAAAGCGCCAGTAGCAAAATGGCGAAAATGGCAATGGCCAACTTCCATTGCCGCTTCAGTGATGTTTATTAGCTTAGTGGTATACAATCAATATGATCGTTTTGAGCCTATGTTGACAAAAGCGCCGGAGCTAAGGGTTGATACTTATGATATTGCAGACCAAGCTACATTGGACAATGAACAATTGACAAAAAAATCAAAACTGGAAATTCGTGAACTTAGCAGCCCACCAGTTTCATCCAGAATGGCCTCAGAGCCACTGCTAGATAAAAGTGAGTTTGTGCGAGATTCTGTAGAGGAGCCTGAGCGAGCCCAATATGCTGAAAAAGAAGCATTAACTTTAGCTGCAAAAGCTATGGATAATGTTGAGATTGAGCCTTTATCATTTGAGCTTGAAATGCCCCTTGAGGTTGATGTTGAACAACAAATTCCTGCAGATATTGTGTTAACTCAAGAAGCTGCAACTGAACAAGCATTTAAACAAGCAGAGTTGATTGCCAAACAACAAAAATCACAGTTAGCAAAAAGAGAACATCAAGGTCAAACGAGGCTGTCTTTAATTGAATCAAGCGCAATGTTTAACGACAATCAACCCTCAACATCTAAAATGCAGGTTAATACCGAATATCTTGATAGCCTGTTAAAGCAACTTGAAGAACATAGTGCACCGAAAAACAAGAACGCAGATAAAATCCAATCTCTTAGTCAGTTGCAGAATGATATTTTTGATTATCTATCACTACTTAAGATGGCCGATCCATTAGTTGAAATAGACCCAAAATATTTACAAGTGTTAACTGAAGAGCAAAACAAGAAATTAAGTGAGTAGATGTGCATTGGCAACGTTGGATAAGGATATAGGAATTGCTTGAATTGGAGAGATTGAGGCAATTGATAATCTTAGCGACATCTTTTTGGAGAAACAGAACCGCGTTTAATCTCACATCTGTTCGCCACGTCTTGTAAGCGTCAATGGGCGCTCAGTTATGCAATTTTAAGAGCTGTTTTGGGGTGAAATTTAAGTGATTTTTAGCTCAACAGCTTCTATGTTTCCAATCTTTTTCAGATGTTAATGAATAAAATTCTAAAGGTCGTTAAAGGGCTTGATATCTTCTATACTCAGAAATGCTGAAGCAGCTGCGCGTTGAATTAATTGTTCGCAGATTGATTTACTCGTGACTCTACTTAATTCTCAATAGGAGCAATGTGATGAGCGACAAAAAATGCCCATATCAACCAACAGACCTAACTACCAATGGTGGAGCGCCGGTTGTTGATAATCAAAATAGTCTGACGGCTGGTAAGCGCGGCCCTGTGCTAGCCCAAGATCTTTGGTTAAATGAAAAGCTTGCGAATTTTGTGCGTGAAGTTATCCCAGAGCGCCGAATGCATGCTAAAGGTTCTGGTGCATATGGTACTTTTACGGTTACCCATGATATTAGCCAATATACTCGCGCAAAAATATTTAGTGAGGTAGGCAAAACAACCGAAATGTTTGCACGTTTTAGTACGGTAGCAGGTGAACGTGGAGCTGCCGATGCTGAACGTGATATTCGCGGTTTTGCCTTGAAGTTTTATACCGAAGAAGGGATTTGGGATATGGTTGGTAATAATACCCCTGTATTCTTTTTACGTGATCCTCTCAAATTCCCAGATTTGAATAAAGCGGTTAAACGAGATCCTCGCACCAATATGCGCTCTGCTACTAATAATTGGGATTTTTGGACGTTGCTGCCAGAAGCCTTGCATCAAGTTACTATTGTGATGAGTGATCGTGGTATTCCAGCTTCGTATAGACACATGCATGGCTTTGGCTCGCATACTTACAGTTTTTGGAATGACGCCGGTGAGCGATATTGGGTCAAATTCCATTTTCGCACTCAACAAGGCATCAAAAACTTAACTGATGCGGAAGCCGCTGAAGTTGTCGCTATGGATCGGGAAAGCAATCAAAAAGATCTTTACGAGTCTATTGAGCGAGGGGATTTCCCTAAGTGGAAGATGTATGTGCAAATTATGCCAGAAATAGAAGCTGATAAAGTTCCTTACCATCCATTTGATCTCACTAAAGTGTGGCCAAAGGGCGATTATCCACTTATTGAGGTAGGTGAATTTGAGTTGAACAAAAATGCTGAAAATTACTTTGCGGATGTTGAACAAGCGGCATTTGCTCCAAGTAATTTAGTGCCAGGGATTAGTGTATCACCTGACCGCATGCTGCAGGCGCGTTTAATCAACTACGCGGATGCTCAGCGTTATCGAGTGGGTGTTAATCATAATCAGATTCCTGTTAACAAACCGCGTTGTCCTGTAAATAGTAATGCCCGTGATGGTGAAGGCCGTGTAGATGGCAACTATGGTGACAAACCACACTATGAACCTAATAGCTTTAATCAATGGCAGGAGCAGCAACAATTTGCTGAGCCACCTCTTAAAATCGATGGTTATGCTAAACGCTATGATTTTCGTGAAGATGATGATGACTATTTTAGTCAGCCACGTTTATTGTTTAATTTGATGAATGACGAACAAAAACAAGCGCTTTTTGAAAACACGGCTAGACAAATGGGGGATATTTTTGATTTTATCAAATATCGTCATATTCGAAACTGTAACCAGTGTCACCCAGCCTATGGAGAGGGCATTGCTAAAGCCCTAGGATTAACGGTAGAGGATGCAATAAAAGCACGAGAAGCGGATCCTGCTCTTCATTTACCTAGCTGTTTATAAATAACTGTTTTTTGCTCAATAACAAACACCGTTTTTAGCGGTGTTTTTTTACAATTGGACAGGCATAATTTATTTTTTACAATTGGACAGGCATAATTTATTTTTTACAATTGGACAGGCATAATTTATTTTTTACAATTGGACATGCATTTTTTACAAAAAAAATAAATAGACAAAAAAATAAAAAAAATAAATAGACAAAAAAATAAAAAAAATAAATAGACAGTCATTACAAAAATAAATAGACAGTCATTACCAGTCATCTGTCATTACCAGTCATCTACTGATTTGACGAGATAAATTAACGCTTAGGAGCAATTTAATGGGTGCGGAAATTAGAATTTTTGAGAAAAATAGATAAAAACTGGTTTTTACGCTGCTATACCCGATTGAAATTCAGCCGTCGTACCGCATTTCATCTGCGGGGACCTTTAAGCCATAAATTTAGGTTTTTTGAGCTATTTTAAGCTTCATTCTAACCGTATTTCTGTCGACGTCGGCGTTTATAATTCTTGAGGGTATTGATTTGACCTGCGGCCATACTAAACGATGTTTCAAAACTTGAGAATAAACATTGCCAGGATTTTTCATCCAAACCAAGTCGTTGTAAAATGGGGGATTCATCAATATCTATTGAGCCACTTTTGTTGGGATGCAGGCTACGTCCTGACAGGTCGACTAATTTTAGATAGTCGATGAGATTAAATGTCAGTCCAGGTGGTTGAGGTTGTGTAGGATTGCCCACAAAAGGCATCAAAGTTGTTGGCTGTTTTCCTTTTTTGAAATCGCGTATGCGTCGTTTAATACTCGTGTGCTCTGAAGTTTCAGGAGTACTGGCTAACTTGGCACGGATAGGATTTAAGTCCACATAAACCATACACGCCGCTACTGCGTGCTCATCTAATAAAGCTTGAGATTTAAAGCGTCCTTCCCAGAAATGGCCAGTGCATTGGTCTTCGTGGTTGGCTTTTCGCGCAATGGGCTCGTTAAGCTCTCGCATAAACCAACTGATATCGGTCAAGCGCTGTCGATAGATGGATAACGTAGCGTGTAAAGTGGTCCGCTGCGCATCGGTGAGCAGCGGCGAATCGGTACTCATGAACTTTTGGGTTAACAATGTTCCCTTGTGGAGTTTATGCCATCTTGAACACACTTGTTTATCAGTCCAGTCATTGGCTTTTTCTACATTCACATGCAATACCACATGGGAATGGTTGCTCATAATAGCAAAGGCACAGACTTCAATAGCAAAGACAGTGGACAAAAACAGTAACCTATCTTCAACCCATTGACGGCGATGCTCGAAACTTTTTCCTGTGAATTTATCTTCCCCGCACAAATATGCTCGGCGTACACAGCGAGAAACGCAGTGGTAGTAGGGTGTATCTGTCAAACAGATTTGACGCTTCCTTGCTAAGGGCATTGTTCTTCCTTATGAACCTTATACCTATAGCTTAGTTGATAGTGTCAAAGTGCTAGTCTAGTTTGTGGCTGTCTAAATACGAGATGCCTGTCTAAATACGAGATGTTGTGGCTGTCTAAATATTAGATATTCCTAGTCTACTCCTTTACTGGAATGTCTTGGAGTAACTTTATAATTGCGCTGTTGTTGTTCAGGTTAGCTAAATCTATTAGGTAGCTTTTTTCGAGTTCTTGCATTGGATGTCCACAGATAAGATCTTTTATGGTTTGAACTTCACCATTTACAATTGCGGTTTTAAGGGCTGCAAAGTGGGCAATGCTATTATCATTTTGATTCGATGTGCTAGATGTCATTTGTTGTCCTCCAATTTATATTCAAATATTAACCTAGCATATCAATCTGTGTATTAACAATTTCCTCTTCATGCCTTACGACGCATATTCTCAAACAGAGATGGTTCCCAAGGTCGCATTGCCATCAGTATGCCCATGTGTTGACGCTTCGCTAGCGGTAACGCGGCATCTTCTTGGTTGAGGTCAGATGCTTCTTTCGTGAGTTGGTTTAATTTACGCTGAATTATTTCTATTGATGTTTGTGAATATCTACCACGGATATATAACCTAAAATTCCATATTTCATCTTTTTTTGGAGCCATAAACTTAACCATGACTTCTTGTTCCATGAACTTTTCCAAAGGTCCACCCGGTATCCATCTGAAGTCTTGAGCGATTAAGGTCTTATAATGGTTATTGGGCAACAAACTGATAATTTTAAGCTTGTCCAATTTCGCTAATAGACGAGTGCATTCGAATTGATCAATATCGTAATGTTCAATTAACTCATTATAAGTCCACGAGTCCCGCACACAAACTGCCACTAACAATAGTTTAGGGTCAGCGAGTAATTGTTTTTCCTGCTCAACTGTTAGCTGACTGAGTTTGTCTGTTTGTTGTTGGGCAACAGAAAATAGATCGGATAGTGATATTTGTAGCACATCGCATATTTCTTCTAAACGCTCCAATGTAAAACTGTTGGTTGAAAATATACGTTTTATATTGGCCTCACTCATGGCTAATTTCTGAGCTAGATCGCGATAGGTAACTTGTTGCTGTTTTAAAAGTTGCTTGAGTGTTTTGCTAACTAGTCCAATTTGACTCATGGTTACTCTTTAGTATTGAATTAATAAACTATTGGTTGAGTTTTAGTATACATAAAACAACTTTGTTTACATAGGGTATACCTTTTTACTATTGTTTATCTCGTTCACAACAAACAGGAAAAACAATATGAAACGTTTAACAACTGCATTAATTATTATTTTATCGGCGTCATCGCTAAACGTATATGCAAATGGATCCGCTCACCATAGTGGTCAAGCGAGTAAACATTCTGCATTGGCAGCATCAGAAGGCGTAGCCTCTACAGCGAAAGTGGCAAGCGTTGTGATGGTAACGCCGGTGATTGTCGCCGGTGGCGTGAGCTTAGTCGCTGGAAGTGTTGTTGCCGAAGCCGGAGACGCATTGAGTGATAGCGCAAGAGCTTCACACGCGACTTCTCATCTCCAGCATCAACATACGTTGGTTATAACAGAACATACAATCACCGCTGATCCTGCTCCAATCCAGGTGATTAACGAAAAATAAATTAAAACTAGCAATATGAGTCTTGTCATTAAAGTTATTAGGAGAGTAGGGAAATGAAAATTAGCGCATTGTATATATTCATCGTTGTTAGCATTTTTAGTTTTACCGTGCCCAGTGCTTTGGCGGGAAGCCAAAGTGATGCACCCAATCAGCATGAGCCCGAAGAAATTGTAAAATTCGCTAAAGATGTTGAAAAATATGCGGCATCAAAAGGCGCTCGAGCATTTATCATCGCCAGAGTAGGCAGACCAGAGAAAGATTTGCCTAAAGGAATTAAGTTCACGCATACCGCCATTGCCTTGTATTCAAATATCACCTTAGATAGTGGTGAAGTTGTGCAAGGTTATGCAATTCATAACCTTTATCAACAAAACGGAAAAGCGGATAAAAGTGAGCTAGTCGTTGACTATCCCGTAGACTTCTTTTGGGGAGTACATGAGTTATCTGCAGGAATTTTAATTCCTAATATGGAAGTTCAACAGAAATTAATAGACTTGATCGGTTCAGGTAAAGATAAAACCTTGCATAACCCAAACTATTCGGTCATTGCTAATCCGTTCAATTCGATCTTTCAAAATTGCACTGAGTATACACTCGATTTGCTTAACTCGGCTATTTACAACACTCAGGATGTCGCGCAATTAAAGGTCAACGCAAAAGCACACTTTCAAGCACAACGAGTGAGAACCAGTCCATTTAAATTACTATTAGGATCTATGTTTATGGATGATGTCACCACCAAAGATCACAGTGGAAAAGTATATACCACTACGTTTACAACCATTGGTCAGTATCTACGTCAAAATGAACTAGCCAGCGAATTTGTTACTTATTCAGCATCTGGAGACATAAACACATTGTAAAGTATAATATTAATAAACTTTAAGGCTTGAAATAATCAACATTTTATAACTGGGTTTATCATTAGTGTTTTTGAAGGCAAACTACATTCATACTTTCAGCAACACTCGAAACAAGTGAGAATAATCATGACAACACAAACGTTAAATACTGCATTACAAGCTCCAACTAAATCTTATACTTATGCCGGGGTTGCAGCATTAATCATTGGCATAGGGGCTTACGGTGTGGGACTTTTTAACGCACAAATGTTACTCAATGAAAAAGGCTACTATTTGATAACCTTACTTTATGGTTTGTTTTCAATAGTATCATTGCAAAAAAACGTGCGAGACAAAGCTGAAGGCATTAACACTTCTTCAATTTACGGAAGCCTATCTTGGATATCAACAGGGTTAGCCATAGCACTGTTGGTGATTGGGTTGATTAATGCTGATTTATTATTAAGTGAAAAGGGATTCTACGCTATGGCATATACATTGAGTTTGTTTGCTGCTGTTACGGTTCAGAAAAATGTTCGGGATAAACAAGCTGCGACAAATGAAGGAATTGAAAATACCGTGAAAAATAAACAAACCTCAGAATTAGCCGCAGAATAATCTGCGATCTAGCAAGGTATTAAAGCCTGTTTAGTCACTAAACAGGCTTTTTCAGTTTATAACTCTTCAACTCTATATGACGTGGTAATGTTCACATTACCTGCTAACATCAACATCACTGAACAATATTTTTCACATGATAGCTGCACCGCGCGAGCTAAATGTTTATCACTTATTTTTTCACCGCTAACCACATATTCGGCATGAATATCTGTAAATACTTTCGGGGCTGATTCGGCGCGAGTGGCTTTGAGTTCACATCGACAACTACGTAAAGGCAGACGAGATTTTTTCATGATCTCCACCACATCAACTGAAGAACAAGCACCTACCGATAATAAGACAGTTTCCATCGGAGTTAATTGCTCGCCATTTCCGTCTAATTGAAGGGTTTTTCCTGAGTCGGTTTCACAATCAAACAGCATATCTTTTTGCCAGGTAACAGTCGCCTGCATTACATGTTCCTTATTCATATCGTAAGAGCTTTACTTTACGAGAGTGATTTTATTTTTGTCGATTAAAATTCGTTTTTGCTTAAACAATGAGCCTAGCGCTTTTTTATAAGCATTTTTACTGGCGCCAAAACGCTGAGTTATTTCATGAGGTGGGCTTTTGTCTGTTAAGGTTGAAAGACCGTCATGGGCAATCAAATCGTCGATGATCAAATCGGTTAACTCTTTTCTGGCGCGCTCACTATGGAATTGAAAACATAAATCTATTTTGCCATCTTCGCGAATGCGTTTCACAAAACCTTTCATCTTTTGGCCAGTACGAATTGGTTTAAAGACCTCATCTTTAAAAATCAAACCGAGATGGGTACCATTAATTACGGCTTTGTAGCCTAAATCAGTGCGGCCACAAATAATTAAATCTGCTTCTACGCCGGCTTTAAGGTCGTGGCCGTCCTCGGTTAAAAAATCACGAAGCTTGGTGGATGCAGCAAGTCGTCCAGTTTCCGGATCCTCAAAAACATATACAACGTATTCGATACCTTCTGACATTGGTCGTTCTTGTTCACTAAACGGCACCAATAGATCTTTTTCCAATCCCCAATCTAAAAATGCGCCAACACGGGTCAGGCTTTTTACTTTTAGTACCGCCACTTCATTTACTTGGGCGAGGGGAATTTTTGAGGTCGCAATAATACGATCTTCGCTGTCATGGTAGATAAACACATCGACCATTTGACCTACTTCACAGCCTTCAGGGGCAGAGCCATTTGGCAATAAAATACGCTCTACTTGCGAACCATCGAGATAAAATCCAAAGGGTAATTTGTCAACCACTTCTAAGTGATTCATTTTTCCAATTTGTAGCATACACCTGACTTTTTTTAAGAATGAAGTAAACTAGCGAATCTCGGTCGTGATCTTGGTGAAAATCTTCATTTGGAATTCGCCTTAGATCATCATTATATCTGAATTTACTAGGAGCAATAAGCGCTTGATCAAACTAAATTGTGACTTAGGCGAAAGTTATGGCGCGTGGCGCATGCCACATGATGATTTGATCATGCCATATGTTGATATGGCAAATATTGCCTGCGGTTTTCATAGTGGCGATCCGCAAGCCATTCAATCAGCCATACAATCCGCTAAAAAACATAATGTAAAAATAGGGGCACACCCTTCCTATCCAGACTTACAGGGTTTTGGCCGTCGGAGTATGGCGCTAACTGAAACTGAGCTTATTCCACTCATGCATTATCAAATAGCGGCATTAGAGGGCATGGCAAAACTACAATCTAAAACCGTTGATTATGTGAAACCTCATGGCGCTTTATACAATGACATGATGGCCAGTAAAGGTTTATTTGAGACAGTTTTAAAAGCCCTGAGCAGTTATTCCGAAAGATTAATATTAGTTATTCAAGCCGTGTCTAATTGGCAATCCTATCAACAATTAGCTGATCAATATAAAATTGAACTTCAATATGAAGCCTTTGCAGATAGGCGTTATGCAGACACGGGCTTACTGTTATCCCGCGCTAAACCTGGCGCAGTGTTGCAGTTAAATGATATGTTTTCGCAAGTGAGAAGAATGGTTGAGCGTCAAGAAGTGGTATCTGCTACTGGACAAATTTTACCATTAAAAATTGATACTCTGTGTGTACATGGTGATAGTGCAGGGGCAGCAGAGGCTGTTAAACACATACGTGAATTATTGTCCTAATGTTTCCGATTGAACCAATCAAAATAGATGTCGCCAGCGAAAATGCGCTTATCGTGTATTTTGCAGGGGCAACATTGAATCGTAAAAATCAACAGGTGAGTATGTTTGTGCATTTATTGGAACAAGCAAATTCGCCTTGGTTGTTAGATGTGATTCCTGCTTACCACTCTGTACTGATTACCTTTGATATTTTGCAAACCGATTATTTTGCAGTAAAAGCTCGAATAATCGAATTGGTGAAAGCTTTAAAAGATGGCCAAACAAAACAAATATTTGCGAACCAAGAGACGAACATTGTGGAGCTGCCCGTTTGTTATGGGTTGAGCGAAGATAACGATTTGCAGCGGATCGCGGACCACAATCAGATCACGGTCGAACAAGTTATTCAGTTTCATCAACAAAATAGTTATCGTGTTTATTGTTTAGGGTTTTCTCCTGGTTTTGCATTTCTAGGAGAAACCGATGAAAAAATCGCAACGCCTAGACTAACCACTCCTCGCAAACAAGTGCCTAAAGGTGCTGTGGCTATCGCTGACAGACAAACTGCTGTTTATCCAAATGTCTCACCGGGTGGATGGAATATCGTCGGTGTGTGTCCATTAGCGTTATTTGTTCCAGAGCGAGCTTCACCATCGCCTTTTAAAGTGGGTGATACGGTTAGATTTAAGGAAATTAGTGAACACAAGTATTACCAGTTGTTGGAGGCAAATAGGTGACTGACTTTGTTGAGGTAATAGCGACCGGATTGCAAAGCATATTAGTGGATTCAGGTCGCAGCGGTTATCAGCACCTTGGAATTACCACAGGCGGTCCAGCAGATCGTCGTAGTTGCTCGTGGGCTAATTGGCTTTGTAACAATCAAAATATAGCCGCCAGCATTGAAGTCATAGGTTGCGGGTTTAGCCTCAAAGCACATTCTTATTGTGAAGTGGCTATTACCGGCGCAGCAACACAGATCACGATTAATGGCCTAAGTTATAGTCCTTGGCGCAGTTTTGCATTAGATGCTGGCGATTCTTTAACGATTAACAAAGCGGATAATGGACTGCGTAGCTATGTTGCAATCCAACAAGGTTTTCGAGTCCCAGAAACATTTGGGAGCTGTACAACAGTCACAAGAGATAGGTTAGGGGGATTAACTCAAGACGGGCAACCTTTGAAACAAGGCGATCGAATTGCATTCTATAGTCAAACTCATGCCATTCACCCCGTAACCGCAAAAATCGCTCCTATTGAAGCACAAAGAAATGCTATTGTTGACCCTTACAGTGAATTGACCTTGCGTTTAATCGAGGGTTATCAAATTGATGATTTTACACCTACGGCACTTAAACAATTTTATCTTAATCAATATGTTGTAAGCCCTGACTCAAGTCGGATGGCCACCAAATTAACGGGTAATCCTATCAAAGCGCCGAACAAGCCTATGTTATCTGAAGGTATTACCCGAGGGGCTGTGCAAATTCCTCAACAAGGTTTACCAATTATAATGTTGGATGATCGGCAAACTGTGGGAGGCTACTTTAAAGTCGGTAGTGTGTTATCCATTGATTGTGATTTATTGTCACAAGCAACACCTGGTTGCAGAGTCACTTTTTCACCAATTGATATTCATACTGCGCACAACTTGGTTAATTTAGCTGAGGTTAAGCACGCAAATCTGTTCACTCAAATTAATCTTAATTAATACATTTTTGGCCAGAATATGACGGAAACAATTGTATACCTAAACGGTACTTTTATGCCTCAAAGCGAGGCAATGATATCTCCATTAGATCGTGGATTTTTGTTTGGTGATGGGATTTACGAAGTCATACCTGCTTACGATCGCAAAATGGTCGGTTTCACTCCGCACATTGCACGTTTGCAAACGAGTTTATCCGCTATTGGCATTACACTAGATTGGTCTGTCGACAAGTGGCGTACAGTACTGAATGAATTGTTGGAGCACAATAGTGGAGATAGCCTAGCGGTTTATATCCAAGTGAGTCGTGGTGTCAGTCCAAAACGTCAGCATGGATTCCCAGATAATGTTAAGCCCACAATGTTTATGATGTGTTATGCCATAAAACCACCGGTTAACTATGATGATTCTGATAACAAAGGATTAGCCTTAGTCAGTCAACAGGATCTGCGTTGGCGTCAATGTCATATTAAGTCTACGTCTCTACTGGGTAACGTTTTGCATTATCAAAGTAGTCAAGATCATAAAGTAGATGAATGTTTACTTTACAATGAAAATAAGCAGATTACTGAAGCATCCTCATGTAATGTTTTTGTGATGAAAGACAAACAAATTTTCACTCCGCCGTTAGACTCTCAATTATTACCCGGCATTACTCGCGCGATCGTACTAGATTTATTAACCACTCAAACTAACTACCAAGTTTTTGAGCAGAATATTAGTCTACAACAAGCCCGTTCAGCTGATGAAATATGGTTAACCAGCTCGACCAAAAATATCGCTCCAGCAGTGAGTTTAGATGGTGAAGCAATAGCAGATGGAAAAATTGGTGAAATATACAAAGAACTAAACCTGTTATTTAATAAATTTAAATACGATTACTGATTTCTAATTTTAATCGTTAGACATTCCCTTTGCTGTAGGACAGGTATACTTAATGAGTCGCCCCACCGAAATTACTATTGATTTGAACGCGTTAGTGGCTAATTGTAATTATGCAAAATCACTTTCTCCAGACAGTCAGACTGTCGCTGTAGTTAAAGCAGATGCCTATGGTCATGATGCTGTCGAAATCGCTAAAGCGCTGCAACAGCATGTGTCAATGTTTGCCGTTTCTAGCCTTGAAGAAGGTCTCGAATTGAGGCAGCAGGGCATCAAACTACCGATTCTGTTATTGGAGGGCTGTTTTCACCAAGAAGAACTATTTATTGCGTGTAAACAAGGGTTTAGTGTGGTTACGCATAACCAGTTGCAGTTGCAGATGTTACAAAATTTGAATGCTGAAGAAGCGGTTGAAGTGTGGTTGAAAGTTGATACAGGTATGCATCGGCTTGGATTTCAACCTGAAAATGTAACTGCTATTTTTAGCCAGTTAAAAAGCACTAAGCAGGTTAACAACGTGGTGCTTATGACGCACTTGTCAGTGGCTGATGAAATCGATAACCACTTTACCAGCTCTCAACTAAAGAAATTTATTGCTTGTTGTGAACAATTAGAAGGTAAATTTTCAGAGACAATTTATACCAGCATAGCGAATTCGGCTGGGATAAAAGCATGGCCGTTAGCCAGAGGAACATGGAATCGTCCGGGGATTATGTTGTATGGCGTGTCGCCATTTATGTCTAATCACGATATGCAGCAACAACTAATACCAGTTATGACGTTAAAGTCAAAGGTCATTGCACTGCGAAATGTTCCGCAAGGTGAAAGTGTAGGCTATGGCAACACTTGGAAAGCCGAACAAGAGTCTGTAGTGGCAACAATCGCTGTGGGGTATGGTGATGGTTACCCCCGCACAGCTAAGCTTGGAACACCGGTACTGGTGAACGGTCAAAGGGCTAAGCTGTGTGGCAGAGTGTCTATGGATATGATCACGGTTGATGTTACCGGATTGCTAGATATAGAAGTTGATTCTGACGTTGAATTGTGGGGAAAAAGTTTATTGGCTAACGAAGTTGCAAGCTGGGCAGATACCATTGGTTATGAATTGGTAACGCGGATGCCTAAACGAACCCGTCGCCGAATCATTAACCTATAGAAGATTGAATTTCTACTTCAATCTTCTAATTAAGATTACATGTCTTCGTCACAATTCCCATCGGTGCACTCACCATAAAGATACAAGCTGTGATGAGTTAACTTCATTTTGTTCTGACTAGCGACTTCGTCTTGACGTTTTTCAATAATCGGATCTTCAAATTCGATTACTTTGCCGCATTTTAAGCAGACTAAATGATCATGATGTTGTTTGTGGCTAATTTCAAATACAGACTTACCGCCTTCAAAGTGGTGTCTATTCAAAATTCCCGCATCATCAAACTGATTCAAAACACGGTAAACAGTCGCTAAACCTATTTCTTCACCTTGCTCAATCAATAATTTGTATACGTCTTCAGCACTAATATGTTGGTTCGCAGGTTCCTGCAAAACCTCGAGGATTTTAAGTCGTGGCAGGGTAATTTTTAGCCCTGCTTTTTTTAATTCTTTATTTTGATCCATCTGTTTTTCTAAACGATAATTGGTGAGTTCATTATAGGGAAGTAATTCAAATATGAAAGGGATAGCGAACAAACTAATCACTAAAGGGATTAAATATTTCAATTACATCAACATTTTTTTAACATAGCGTGCTTTCTGAACAGATTTACGAATTTAAACTCACAAACTGAGTGCTTGTCCAAATGTTCTATACTGAATTATTTCAAATTGAAAATTACGTCAAATTTAATATCCATTCTTGATTAGAAGGGATAAATCGTTTGGCTAAGTTTAGGATTCGATATGAGACTAAATGTAGTAGGTAAGATTATTGCTGGTTTCGTTTTGGTCGGTTGCGTGATGGTGGTCACCAATATAGTGTCTTATTTTGGATTGGCTGATATTCGTGATTCCGCGCAAAGTGTAGTGCAACAGAAAATGCCGGTGCAAGCCAACATGTTGCAAGTTCAAACCGGAATTTTGTCACTGGCTACAATATCGACAAATGCTTATTTTGAACAATCCATAAAGCAATTGCAGAGTAATCAACAAACCTTCGATCGGTTGTCCACAGAGTTCACGGTTAACCTCAAAAACCTTAATCAAATAATTGGTGAAACAAATACTGCGTTTCAACTAGGCGCACAGCATGCATCCGCGTATGTTACACAGTCTAAGAATATGTACCAAGCGAGAGTTCAACAGCTGTTATTGACAGCAGAGATCGACCAAAACGCGGCTAATATTATTGCTGTGGCTGACGAAACTAGTGCGCTATTGGGTGACTTAACCTTCTTAGAAGGGGATGCTCCCAATCTCGATATCTTGATTGGTACGGCGATTAATGCAGACAATAAAATTATGCCGTTATTTAGTGCAATAAAAGAGTACATAACAACCAATAACACTGAAATAAGTGAAACGATTAAAGGGGATATTGAATTTACCTTAAGTAATGTAGCAGTCGATATTGACTATTTAAATAGATTATCAGAAACAGTAGACACCCAAGGTTACATTGACGGGCTGAATGCACAATTCTCACAATTACAAAAACTACTGTTACAAGATCCCGGTTTATTCTCAGCTCAACAGGAAAAAATTTCGTTACTTGTTAAAGCAAAAGATTTTAATGTTATTGCCAATCAACATTTAGATAGCGCTAAACAACACTTTTCGACGGTTTTTTCCGAAGTTAACCAAGATACTTTATTAGGGCAAAATGCCATTATCGAAACGGTTAACTCTAACATTTGGAAAGGTCTTATATTTTTAGGTGTTGCTGTTGCTGCGGCAATAATCTTTGGAAGCATAACGACGCGCAGCATTGCAGCACCCATAGCAAGAATTAATCGTAGTTTAGGACTAATTAGTAGCGGAGATTTAACCCATAAGGCGTATTCAACCAATCAGGACGAATTTGCTATATTGGCAACCAACGTTAATAAAGTCACTGAAAGCTTGCGTGCGGTTGTTGAAAAAATTCTATTGCAAGAAGCGTCGTTAGAAAATGCCATGCAAACAACCGCTAATTTGAGTGAACAAACGTTAATTCAAGTTGAGCAGCAAAAACAACAACTCAATTTAACCGCCGCTGAAACCAATTCTATTCGACAAGCGAGCAAATCTAACACGCAACAAATTCAGCATGGTATGCATCAATTGCAACAGGTGAGTAAACAAAGTGCCAATGTGAGTAAATTAGTTTCTTCAACTCATAAGCAAATATCTGAACAAACTCAACAAGCAGAGCAATCCTCTACCATTATTCATCGATTAGACGAAAACAGTAAAAAAATTGGCAGTATATTAGACGTGATTAAAACAATTGCACAGCAGACCAATTTATTAGCATTAAATGCCGCAATTGAAGCTGCAAGGGCAGGTGAGCAAGGGCGTGGTTTTGCAGTCGTAGCAGATGAAGTGCGTACACTAGCAAATCGTACCCAAAACTCGACGGCCGAAATTGAAGCTATGATTGAAAGTTTGCAGCTTGATGCAGAGCAAGCTGTCAAAGCGATTAGCAGTGGTAATGAATTTGCCAAGCAAAGTGAGCAGCAAATTTTTGACGTGGCACAACAAGTAACACAAATAAATGAAACCATAGATAGTTTACGAAAAATGAATCAAGAAATTGTTAGCTCTACTTTGGAGCAGGATAGCTTGTTTGAGAAAATTGCAATTAAACTGAACAATGTCGTCGATTTGGCTGAGAAAAGTGCGGAATCTACGCATTCTTCAACCGCGTCAAACCAAACATTAACTGATTTGATGGTTGAAATGAAAAAGGCAGTTAGTCAGTTCAAGTTGTAAACGGGGTTGTTTAAACCCCTTGTTGTGCGAGGCACAACAAGGGGACGACTTTACAAGTACATTCAACACTTTGTTGCCGTGTTGATAAAAGGATAAATAATTCTAGTAATTTATGCCAGCTCAGACAAACAAAGCTCTTCGTGAATCTGTTTGCACCAGTCTTTCACTCGCTGCTCGGTTAGCTCTGGTTGACGATCTTCATCGATGCCAAGCCCAACGAAGTGTTCGTCGTCTGCCATGCCTTTAGATGCTTCAAAATCATAACCTTCACACGGCCACTGTCCTACCAAAATCGCACCTTTGGCTTCCACAATATCCCGTATCATACCCATCGCATCTAGAAAGTATTCAGCGTAATCTTCTTGATCGCCACAACCGAAAATAGCGACTAGTTTGTCGTTAAAATCAATTTCTTCCAGCTCAGGAAAAAAATCATCCCAATCACATTGAGCTTCGCCGTAGTACCAGGTAGGGATCCCGAATAAAAGTAAATCGAATTCGGCAATGTCTTCTTTACTGCTTTTAGCAATATCATGAACATCAATGAGATTCTTACCCAGTTCTTTTTGGATCATTTTCGCAACATGTTCTGTGTTGCCTGTATCACTTCCAAAAAATAAACCTACACTTGCCATTCCAACTTTCCTTTACTTAACTAATTCGATGCCTAATTATATTAAATGCCACTGTTTTCCCAAAAGATCTGGATCAAACCTTTAGCAATAAATCCGGCTGCACCTAAAAATAAAACAAGATAAACAACTGCTCGACCAAGGAAGGGCACATTGTTCTTTTTTAATACATCGTGTATCGCAAACCCCATAAGGGCAAATAGCGCGACCAAAGTCAGGTTTAACACGATTGCCTCTATTTGCTCATAATATTCATTTAGCATCGTAAAACCTTCAGAATAAAAAAACGCGCAGAATATACCACACAAAGTGACGCAAGCGAATTACCCACAAGTATCATTTTGCAAAAAATCGCTGACTAAACGATTAAAGATGACTGGTTTTTGTGCATGTAACCAATGTCCAGCTGAACCAATCACTTTTGCACGGCTATTTGGAAACAATGCGCTAATGGCAGATTTGTGTTCAGGTAAAATATAGTCTGACTGACCACCTTTAATAAAAAGTACCGGTACCGAGCAAACATTATCACTGCTAATTCCTTTAGAAATTGCGGGGTAATCCCGTTGCAGTAACTGTAAGTTAAAGTCCCAGCGCCAGTTACCATCAACTTGTTTTAAACTTTTTAATAAAAATTGACTTACACCAGGCTCTTTTAAATATTCAGACATCACAGCATCAGCATCACCTCTTGACGTTATACTTTTTAAGTCAACGGCATTTAATGCTTTAAATACATTCTGGTGGCGAGGTGTATAGCTCACAGGAGCAATATCAGCAATGACTAACTTGTCAATTAGTTGCGGGTTATCGAGGGCTATTTTCATGGCTATTTTGCCGCCTAAAGAATGCCCTAAAATGGATACTTTTGTTATGTTCACAGAAGCTATTAACTGTACAATTTTGTTAGCATAGCTAGTGAATGAAAATGCATCAGTAAAAGCCGATTTACCATGGTCAGGTAAATCGATACTCAAAACATTGTGACTGTCCTCAAGTGCTTTTCTTACCATAGACAAATTATCTAGGCTGCCAAATAGGCCATGTAAAAGCACTAAATAAGGTTTTTCAGCTTGATTGCTGCTTAAATGATAATTAATAGATTGCATAAGTGTTTAGATAGGGATAATTGCTTGCTAAAACAAGCAATTTAATTGAATTAATTGCACATAGCCAGAAATTAGCCACATTCTGACTATGTGTTTAACAGATTACTTACATATTAGGGTAATTAGGTCCTCCTGCACCCTCAGGTGTTACCCAAACAATATTTTGCGTAGGATCTTTAATATCGCAGGTTTTACAATGCACACAATTCTGCGCATTAATTTGCAGCTTTTTGTCACCCTCAGGGCTGTCAATAATCTCGTAAACGCCAGCAGGACAGTATCGTTGCGCCGGTTCATCGTATTTCGGTAAGTTTATGACGATGGGAGTTGCCGGATCTTTTAAACGCAAATGGCAAGGCTGATCTTCTTCGTGATTGGTATTCGATAAAAATACTGATGAAAGTTTATCGAAACTAATTACGCCGTCAGGCTTAGGGTATTCAATTTTCGGAAATTCACTGGCTAAGCCTATAGCGCCATGATCAGTAGTCGTATCTTTAAGCTTAAAGAGGACTTTACCACCAAGGAAATTTTGCTCAAACGTATTGTAAGCACCCCCTAAAAAGGTACCAAACTTGTGTAATGCAGCGCCGAAATTCTGTGAACTATAAAGTTCTTTGTACAACCATGAATTTTCGAATTTTTGTGCATAGTCGGTTAAATCTTGACCCACTTTATCTTGGCTGATTGCCTCAACAATGGTTTCAGCGGCAAGCATGCCCGATTTCATCGCTGTGTGATTTCCCTTTATTTTTGCAAAGTTAAGGGTGCCAGCATCACATCCTACAAGGATCCCCCCTGGAAATGTCATTTTGGGAAGGGAATTATATCCTCCTTTAGCAATTGCTCTGGCACCATAGGAAACCCGCTTACCACCTTCTAAATATTGCTTTAGCACTGGATGCTGTTTAACTCTTTGGAATTCGTCAAAAGGACTCAGGTGTGGATTCTTGTAGTTAAGATCAATAATGATCCCCACTAAAACTTGGTTATTCTCTGCGTGATATAAATAACTTCCACCGGTTTCGCTATTGAGTGGCCAGCCAGCAGTGTGAACCACCAAACCTTCTTGATGTTTGCTTGGGTCGATATCCCAGATCTCTTTAAAGCCAATACCATAATGTTGAGGTGCTTTGTCTTTATCGAGTTCAAACTTAGATATCAGTTGTTTGCCCAAGTGACCACGACACCCTTCGGCGAAAACTGTGTACTTTGCTCGTAATTCCATGCCAGGCATATAGCTGTCTTTGTGTTCGCCAGAAGCACTTATGCCCATATCGCCGGTGATAATTCCGCCCACGCTGCCATCTTCGTTGTATATTATTTCTGAAGCGGCAAAGCCTGGAAAAACCTCTACGCCCAATTGTTCCGCTTGATCGGCTAACCAACGGCATACATTCCCCATACTAACGATATAATTACCTTGGTTGTGCATGGTTTTTGGGGTCATGAAGTTAGGTAATTGCGTCGCTGAGCTTTGATTCTTTAAATAGTAAATGTGGTCCTCAGTGACTTTTGTGGTCAGAGGGGCCCCTCGGTCATTCCAATCAGGAAAAAGTTCGTCCATAGCTTGGGTTTCGAAAACCGCACCAGAGAGAATATGGGCACCAACTTCTGAACCTTTTTCAACTACACATACCATTAACTCTTGTTCATTTTGTTGAGCTAATTGCATAATTTTACAAGCAGTTGATAGTCCGGCTGGCCCAGCACCTACAACTACAACATCAAACTCCATCGATTCACGTTCCACGGGTTTCTCCCCTTATAGATATCTATTAATTAAAGAAATAAACAATTAAGTAACTATCACCCACAGTTACCAAAGTTGATTGATACTATTCATCAAGTATATAGTTTGCATCAACCAAAAAGCAGGTCCTGAAAGTACCTTTTAACCTGCCATTAAAGTCAATTAAATCAATATCTTACTTGGCAATTTAATCTTGGTTTTTGGGCGAAATTAAGCTTGAAAAATAGCGCTTTTTATTAACATTAACATAATAAAACTTAAGCTCAAATGGAAATAATGACCTACAATTTATAACCAAAATACGGGAAGCCAGATTTGTAACTTTGATAACACTTAGTTGACGCTTAGGTAAACAGCCAGTAAATTTACGCAACCTTACAAATACGCATAATTTGCGTTATAACTTCTCTACACTTTATATCTGATTAGAGGTAAACATGAAAATTTTAGTGCCGGTTAAACGTGCCATTGATTACAACGTAAAAGTACGCGTTAAAGCCGATAACACAGCGGTTGATTTGACCAACACAAAGATGTCTATTAATCCGTTCTGTGAAATCGCAGTCGAAGAAGCGGTTAGACTAAAAGAAAAGGGTATTGCCACTGAAATCGTGGTGGTTTCAATTGGTGATAAAGCCTGCCAAGAACAAATAAGAACCGCTTTAGCACTAGGTGCAGATCGTGGAATCCAAATTGATACCAGTGAAACGCTAGATTCTTTACAAGTTGCTAAACTTCTATCAAAAGTGGTTGAAGAAGAGCAACCAGGCTTAGTTATTCTAGGTAAACAGTCTATTGATTCGGATAATAATCAAACCGGTCAAATGTTAGCTGCGCTAACAGGTATGCCACAGGGTACTTTTGCATCTGTTGTGGATGTGGATGGTGATAAAGTAAAAGTGACCCGTGAAATTGACGGTGGTTTACAAACTGTTGAATTGAATCTTCCAGCGGTGGTGACTACAGATTTACGACTCAATGAGCCACGTTATGCAACGTTGCCTAATATTATGAAAGCAAAACGCAAACCTATCGATGTTAAAGCGGCTGATAGTTTTGGTGTAACGCTTACGTCGAACGTTAAAACGTTAAAAGTAATGCCGCCAGCACAACGTAAAGGTGGTATTAAAGTAGCTGATGTAGCAGAGCTCGTCGAGAAATTAAAAACAGAAGCGAAGGTGATCTAATGGCTGTTTTAGTATATGCAGAACACGACAATGAACAACTAAAATCTGAAACTCACAAGTTAGTTAATGCGGCCAGTAAAATGGGCGCAGATGTGGTTGTTTTGGTTGCAGGACAAAACTGCACAGGCGTAGCTGAACAAGCAGCTAAGATTGCAGGAGTAAGTAAGGTGCTATTGGCAGATAACGCTGAATACGCTCATCAGTTAGCTGAGAATATTGGCGAGCTGGTCACAGAGTTAGCTGCTGATTATTCTCATGTGATTGCAGCCGCTACCACCACCGGCAAAAACTTTATGCCTCGTGTAGCTGCACTATTAGATGTCGCACAGATATCTGATGTTATTGCTGTTGAAAGCGAAGATACCTTTGTCCGTCCTATTTATGCCGGTAACGCAATTGCTACGGTACAAAGTAGCGACAGCAAAAAAATACTCACAGTTCGAGCTTCAGCATTTGACGCTGCAGAAGAAACAGGCTCAGCTGCTGTCGAAGCAATTGATAATGTGAAGACTTCTGAAAAATCATCATTTGTTAGTGCTGAATTGACCAAATCTGAACGTCCTGAATTAACTGCCGCTGAGGTCATTATTTCAGGTGGTCGCGGAATGCAAAATGGTGAAAACTTCAAGTTACTTGAAGGTATCGCTGATAAATTAGGCGCTGCAATTGGTGCATCTCGTGCTGCTGTAGACGCTGGCTTCGTACCAAATGATATGCAAGTTGGGCAGACGGGTAAAATCGTTGCTCCTCAACTGTATATTGCGGTGGGCATTTCTGGTGCCATTCAACATTTGGCGGGTATGAAAGATTCAAAAGTCATTGTTGCTATCAACAAAGATGAAGAAGCGCCGATCTTCCAAGTTGCCGACTACGGTTTAGTGGGAGATTTGTTTGATGTGTTGCCTGAGCTAGAAGCGGCACTTTAGACTATATAAAAATTATAAAGGCAGTCTGCTGTGAAGCAAAACTGCCTTTTTTATGATTCGTTGTTAGTCGTTTTTTGTGCTGAAGATAGTTAGCAAAAATTACACAGATACGACAGAGTTCTCATCAAAGGAAATTGGTGATGTTACGTAAGCATCGGCGTTCCAATCATTTTCCCATTTTTCATCGTCTAATAAATATCGAAATTGATATTCTGCATCAGCTGGAAGATCTACGGTTGAAGAGAAAGAACCATTTTTCAGTTTCTTCATAGGAGCCGTAGCAGTATCCCAATCATTAAAGTCGCCCACTAAACGCACTGTCTCAGCATTCTTAGCTTCTTCCTTCGATAATTTGAAAGTTACTTTACACACTGGTTTCGATTTAAGATATTGTTTTTTGAAGCTCATAAGCTCCTCCTTTAGGTAATTAAATTACATTAATAGACTATTAATGCAGCAATATTACAGTTTTAATCTAATTTTGTGAAATATAATTACACCATTTCCCGATTTAATCAGTGCAATCTAAGTGGATACGCCCTCATAAGGTGCGAAATTAAGCTCCCGCTTAAATTTTGTGCACTGATTTGGCGTGAAATCACCTTTTTAAACGGTTTACCTGCTATTTATAAGTTATTAACTCATATATTGTGCCAATTTTCCTTAATCTAGATCAACAAGTATACAATCATCGTTGATTACAAAATTCATTGTCTTGACCAACATAATTTACTGCTTGATGTAACTACCGAAATTCAGATTAAACGATGGGTAATTATAGACTCATATTGTTTGGATTTTGTAGTTTCGAGGGGGAAATTTTTAGTTTAATGATGTGCAAAATGGCAAGTAAAAACAGCTGAAGTCTGTTTCTAATTGGAGATGAAATTATCTGCAGTTTCGCCCTTGCTAAGTATTAAAGCAGATAAAAAAAACGATCCTAAAAGGATCGTTTTTATATGTATATGAGGTATTTTTAAATTAATAGAAGCTTATTTTTGCTTCAATACCAAAGATACGTGGTTGGTTCATAATTCCAGTTAGGTTATTGAAATCTATTGCACCTTTTACATTATCTTCATCGGTAATATTTCTACCGAAAAGTGCGATAGTGTAGTTGTTTTGGTAGTTCTCATAACCAATACGCAGTCCACCTTCGTAATTACTATCGGTGGTGAATTCAACTGAATCATATAGGAATAAACTGGTTTCACCTTGGAAGGCCCAATCTGTGAATACAAATAATTCGCCATCATCGCCGATTGGTGCAGCGTATCTTGCGGTGAAGTTGAAAATTGTTTCAGGCGCTTGTGGGAAAGGGTTGCCATCGATGCTTGCGGCATAACCATCAGGACGTGGATCAAATACGGTGCAATTTCCTGTGAATGCAAAATCAGCATTGGCGCCACATGGTAGGATAGTCAAACCACTATCTTGAATTTCTGTGTGGTTATAACTGTAGCCTGCAGTTAATGTTAGATAGTCTGTTACCAAATATTCCACATCAATTTCGAAACCATATCCGACACCTTTGTCAGCATTGATCAGCGCAGTCGTATTTGCACCACCGCCAATTGCACTTAATTGCATGTCGTCAATTTCATAGTAAAAAGCAGCGGCATTGATGCGTAAGGTATTATCTAACAGGTCTTTTTTGATACCCAATTCAGCAGAATTAATGGTTTCTGCTTCTGCAACTGAAGGACTTGCTTCAAATGCAACATCGCGGCCTTGTATGGTTTGCGCTCTAAAACCATTCGCTAGTCGAGCAAACACTGAGGTGTCGTTATCTAGCTTATAATTTGCGCTTAGTTCCCAGCTTAATTGTCCATCATCAACATTGATGTCTTCGTACTCTTGGATTGATGCAGCACCAATTACTAACGCGAAGCCGTCAACATTCTGTTCGCCAACGATCAAAGATTTTTCATCATAGGTATAGCGAAGACCACCAGTTACCTCTAATTTTTGGTTAACTTGATAAGAGGTTTGACCAAAAACAGCCCAAGTCGTGTTTTCATGATAGACGGTGGTCGCGCCGTAAAATCCATCTATACTGGTTACGTTAAAAGATGAATCATAATAAAATGCGCCCACTTGCCAACTCATCGCTTCATCTGTTTCACTGGCTAGGCGAATTTCTTGAGTTAACTGTTCTAAATCATCCAACTTATCTTGTGTAACTGCAGAAAACGCAATGTTACCAGGGAAAGTGGTTTCTTCAGTACCATCACCATTTATATCTGCTGGTTCGTTTAATACTACACCACCATCAATATCACCTAAGCTATAACCTTCAGCTTGTTCGTATGCGGTAATGCTGGTTAAAGACATATTTTCAAGCGCAAATTCTAATTTTAGAGAGGCCCCATAATTGTTGTACTCTTGCGGATTATTGTCAGCACCATTACCATCAATATCGCCATCATAGTAAAGCACGTCACGATCATAATTTTCGTTTAGGTCGTTGCTACCTTTGGTAAATATGTTGGCGCGGAATATAGACGCTGTGCCATCTAACTCTCTGCCGTGAACGTTTAATAAGGCAGAAAAGTCTTCATTTGGTGAGAAGAGTAGTTGTCCACGCCAAGCTTTTTCATCGAAACCACCCATGGCGTCATTTTCGCCAGTATAGGCATTATCAATCCAATCGTCACGATTCTGCGATAAAACTGAAAAACGACCTGAAAGGTTATCGGTTAGACCACCGCCAACAGCACCTTCGAAGTTTAACGTACCTAAATTGCCGACTCCTAATTTCATATAAGCATCGAAGTCTTCAGTGGGCTTCACTGAATCAAATTTTACAATGCCGGCGGTGGTATTTCTACCAAATAGGGTGCCTTGCGGTCCTCGTATTACTTCTACTTGCGAAACATCAAATAATGGGAAGCTTTTTAATATGACGTTTTCTTTTACAACATCATCCATCACAATAGAAACAGGTTGAGATGCGGCTAAATCGAAATCTGAATTCCCCAATCCGCGAATATAAAACCGTGGAGCAACACGACCGTTAGATGTCTCGGCATATAGTCCAGGTACTCTCACTGCTAGTGCAATGATATCTTCACCACCGGAAAAGATACTTTCAAAACGTTCACCGTTTAATGTAGCAATTGAGATTGGAACATCTTGAATACTTTGCGTGCGTTTTTGTGCCGTCACGGTGATTTTTTCCAAACTACGCTCTGCGGCAACGGTATCTTGCTCTTGAGCGAAACTTAATTGGCTAAATAAGGCCGATTGTATGCACAGTGCAATCACTGTTTTATTAAGTGTTTTCATTATATTACCAAGTTGTTAATTTAAATTAGTTGTGTGTTTATCCTTTTGCTTTTTAACCTTGAGAAGAGATAAAAAGCGGATATATTTTTAGAATTGGGTCATGTTTTAAGCTGCAAACATTATTTGGGCGCTAGTGTAATTTTATATTCCAACAGAATCCAATATTTATAGCTCAGATACGACCAATGCTTTAAAGATAGTCATAAATGCCGACATTATTCGGTTATTTTTCAGATTTTTCGTTTGTTATTTAGCGAGTTCGAATTTAACTATAAGTACGAAAGAATTTTTTGCGATATTGACTCGGAGATAAACCGGTTAGTGAGTTGAACAATCGTGTGAAAGAGCGAGGATCTTCATAACCTACTTTTGTCACTATGGCTTCCAACGAAGAGTTCTCGGTTTCTAACAGTTTCTTAGCCGCTTCGACGCGAATGGATTGCAAATATGAAAAAGGAGTTTGCTCTGTGGCAATTTTGAAACGTCGCAAAAAGGTACGATTGGTTAGGCTAACTTGATTCGCCAGTTGGTCTAATGAAATAGGTTGATGATAGTTACTTTCTAACCACTCTTGCGCACGCAAAATCTCAGCATCTTGATGATATTTTTTACTTCTTAATTGCGCGTAAGCGGCTTGATTTCCCCGAGAAATATCTAACACATGGGCTTTAGCTGTATTGGTAGCCACATCATGGCCGCAATATCGCTCAATCAATAGCAGGGTTAGATCGAACCAAGCCATGCCGCCACCGGAACAGTAAATATTACCATCTTGTGTAATGAGTTTGTTCGACAACAAATCAACTTGTGGGTAACGCTTAGCAAATGTCTCAGCATATCCCCAGTGTGTTGTCGCTTTTTTATTATTCAAAATGCCTGCTTCGGCGAGAAAAAAAGCGCCGCTACAATTACTGGCAATATCAGTTCCTTTGCTATTGAAATATTGTAAAAAAGGTAGCAGGTTACGATTTGCTGACAACACCTCTTCGAGTTTTCCGCCTATAGTTGGGATGATTAATATGTCAGTTTGGTCAACATCTTCAATGGCTACTTGGCTCTTTAAAGTGAGGTGGTTGATGCATTCAATATCACGTTTTCCCACTGAAGCTAGCTGAACATTAAAAATTCGTTCAGGGGGTTTGCCTTGCATCCGTTGCCAAGTCACACCCGCTAACGCAAATATATCTAATGCGCCTGTTATTGCACTGGCATAAGCATGTTCATAACCTAAAATGGTGACATTGTGCACGTTAAAATGACTCTATATAAGTTGGGTTTTTAAAAGCTTATCACGATTATGAATGTGTGGCGATATTAGCCATAAAAGAGTCAATAATGACAGTTAGCGTACAGGTCTAAATATGTGATGCTAGGTGCATGATCTAACTAAGGATGCACCTAATGAATGATGAATTAATCCACCCTAAAGAATTACCGTTTCAATTATATGAAGTGCTTGATATTGAATCGTTATTGCAACGTGAACGTTTTGCTGAACACAATAAAGAAACCTTCGATGCCATTTTAGCAACAGCTAACAAAATCGCTTCTGAGAAGTTTGCCACCCATAATGCTATTGCCGATGCAGATGAACCCAAATTTGACGGCACAACAGTGCATATGATCCCACAAGTTAAAGAGGCATTTGATGCTTATAACGAGGCGGGATTCATGGCTGGACGTTATGATTTTGAAGAAGGTGGAATGCAGCTTCCTGAAACCATAATGATGGCAACCTCTGGCTACTTTATGGCGGCTAACCCATCGACTTCAGGGTATGCCTTCTTAACCGTCGCCGCAGCCAATGTGATTGGTAATTTTGCTTCAGAATCGTTAAAGCAACAATTTATGCCAAGAATGCTCAGTGGCGAATTCACCGGCACAATGGCATTAACCGAACCCCACGCGGGTTCTTCACTGGCAGACATACGAACTAGTGCGGTTAAAGCCGAAGATGGTAGTTACCGTATTAAAGGCAGTAAATTATATATCTCTGCCGGTGAACATCAGTTATCTAACAATATTGTACATTTAGTGTTAGCCAAAATTCAGGGCGCTCCTGCTGGCGTTAAAGGTATTTCACTGTTTGTTGTACCTAAATATCGCTTAGATGAAGCGGGCGAGCCAAGTACTAAAAATGACGTTGCATTGGCCGGATTGATTCACAAAATGGGCTATCGCGGCACAACCTCTACCGCATTGAGTTTCGGTGAAAATGGGGATTGTCATGGGTATTTGTTAGGGGAAGCTCATCAAGGGCTTAAGTACATGTTCTTGATGATGAACGAGGCGCGAATCGGTGTTGGTTTTGGGGCCGCTATGATTGGTTATAGTGGCTATCAATATTCTTTAGCTTACGCAAAAGATCGCACTCAAGGCCGTATTCCTCCAAATAATGCACCTACAGATCCGGCGACCGAAATTATTAATCATGGTGACGTCAAACGTATGTTATTGGCCCAAAAAGCCTACGTTGAAGGTGCAATGTCCCTTTGTTTATATGCCGCTAGGTTAGTGGATGATGTGAAAACGTTGGAATCTGCAGAACAAAGAAAAGTGACTGAAGAGCTGTTGGATCTGCTCACGCCTGTGGTTAAAGCATGGCCATCTGAGTTTGGCGTGAAGGCAAATGATTTAGCTATTCAAGTCTTAGGAGGAGCAGGCTATACACGAGAATACCCAGTCGAACAGTGCTGGCGTGACAATCGCCTTAACCCTATCCATGAAGGGACCAATGGTATTCAAGCCTTAGATCTGCTCACACGCAAGTTGTGGCAAGCAAATGGCGCAGGTTTAAACACATTGCAAACCCGCATACTGGCAGATTTTAACACTGCGACGGGAGAGAACTGTGCTCCTTTAGTGAAATCCACTTTGGACTATATGGCAAAAATGCAACCGCTAATTCCGGTGCTTGGAGAAGCATTGCGAAATGAAAAGCTGCCTAATTTATTGGCTAATGCCCAATGTTTCATGAATGTATTTTCGAGCATTGTGATGAGCTGGATTTGGATCCGTCAAGCAAACGTGGCGGAAAAAGCATTGGCAGAGTGCAAAGCTGAAGATAAGTCATATTACCTTGGCAAAATTCAAGCGGCAAAATATTACATCAATTGGGAACTCCCTTTGATAGATAGAGACTTAAAACTACTTCAAGCATTCGACAGTAGTTGCAGCGATATGCAACCCGAATGGTTTTAATCACAAAGAAATGGAAACAACAATTATGAAAAGCAGACAATTTCTTTTAGCTTCACGTCCGGTAGGGACGCCAACGGCAGCAAACTGGGATTTTGTGAAAACAGAATTACCCACACTTGGAGACAATCAGATAAAGGTAAAAGTCCTGTATATTTCTCTCGATCCCGCCATGCGTGGTTGGATGAATGAAGGTAAATCCTACATTCCTCCAGTTGGTATTGGCGAAGTCATGCGAGCCGGTGGTGTCGGTGAAGTGCTCGAATCAACTGATCCTAATTTTAGCGCTGGAGACTTTGTATACGGCGGTTTTGGTGTGACCGATTTCGCCGTTATTTCAACTCAGGGCGTGTATAAAGTTGATCCCAATTTAGCACCGTTAGAGCGCTATTTAGGTGTGCTAGGCATGCCGGGTATGACTGCATATTTTGGTATTTTGGACACCGGTCAGCCTAAAGCTGGCGAAACTGTTGTGGTTTCAGGTGCTGCTGGCGCTGTAGGCACTGTTGTTGGACAAATCGCAAAAATCAAAGGTTGTCGAGTGGTAGGTATTGCCGGCGGTGAAGATAAATGTCGTTATTTGATTGATGAATTAGGGTTTGACGGTGTCGTTGATTATAAAAATTCAGACGTTAAAAAAGCCTTAAAAGAGCAGTGCCCAGATGGTGTTGATGTGTTTTTTGATAACGTCGGTGGCGACATTCTCGATGACGTATTAACTCAGATAAACATGAAAGCCAGAATTGTTATTTGTGGCGCAATCAGTCAATACAACAACACTACAGCAGTTAAAGGCCCTTCAAATTACTTAACATTATTAGTCAATCGAGCTCGTATGGAAGGCATTGTGGTGTTTGATAATATTGAAAATTACGGCAAAGCAGCAGCTGAAATGTCAGGTTGGATCGCTGATGGTAAACTGATTGCCAAAGAACACGTAGTAGAAGGATTAGAAACTTTTCCTGATACCTTACTGATGCTTTTCAGAGGGGAAAATTTTGGTAAGTTGGTGATTAAGGTGGACCATACATCATGAAAGCTGCAGACGTAGAAAATAAACATATAGTGGTTACAGGCGGGGCATCAGGGATTGGCGCTAAAACTACCGAGTTATTGGCGTCTCGGGGAGCTAAAGTGTTTTTTGGCGATCGTAATGTCGAGGGTGGAAAGGCCCTGAGTGAAGCGCTACAAGCGCAGGGATACGCTGTAGAGTTTTTTGCATTAGATGTTACTCAAAATGATTCTGTTAAAGCCTTTTACGCAGCAGCCATCGCTAAATTTGGACAAATTAATGTGGCCCTCAATAACGCTGGTGTCGACCATACACCGGCACGCATGTTGGATGTTCCAGATGAAGAGTTTCATCGCAATATTGCAATCAATTTGACAGGCGTCTGGTACTGCATGAAACAAGCTATTCAGCATATGCTGGAAGTGGGTGGTGGCCATGTAATTAATTTGGCCTCAGTCGCTGGAGTATCGGGGGCACCGACTATATCCGCTTATGGCGCATCGAAACATGGTGTGATTGGACTGACTAAATCAGTCGCTATTGAGTATGCTCGGGCCAATATTCGGGTTAATGCGGTATGTCCTAGTTTTGTTAAAACACCCATGGTTGAAACTGTGTTGGCGAATTTTAATGAAAAGCAACAGAACTCTCTGATTGGTGCTAACCCAATGAAACGCCTTGGTGAAGCAGAAGAAATTGCCTATGCAATAGCATGGCTGTGCAGTGATGAATCAAGCTTCATGACAGGCCATTCAATGGTGTTAGATGGCGGATTAACTGCTTAATTAAATTATCCTTAGGCTCTTAGTCGTAAGGGCAATTAATTTCCAGAGCGCTTAAATGCAAAGCTCTTTATTTACAGGAACAAAAAATGAACAAAAATTTATTCGATTTAACTGGGAAAGTGGCATTAGTAACAGGTGCTAGTAGAGGCATCGGAGAGTCGATTGCACGATTACTCGCTGCTTATGGCGCTGAGGTGATTGTTTCAAGCCGTAAAATTGATGGTTGTGAAGCCGTTGCCCAGAGCATTCGCGATAATGGCGGTAAAGCCCATGCTATGGCTTGCCACGTTGGCGAAATAGCACAAATAGATGCTACCTTTGCGCAAATCAAAGAACAGTTTGGTCAACTAGATATTTTGGTGAATAACGCTGCGGCCAATCCCTTTTTCGGACACATTTTAGATACTGATCTTGCCGCCTACGATAAAACTGTAGATGTGAATATTCGCGGTTATTTCTTTATGTCAGTGGCTGCCGGTAAAATGATGAAAGAGCAGGGCGGTGGGGTTATTCTTAATACGGCTTCGGTGAATGCACTTTCGCCAGGCGACATGCAGGGTATTTATTCAATTTCGAAAGCTGCCGTAGTGAGCATGACCAAAGCTTTCGCTAAAGAATGTGGCAGTTTAAATATTCGCGTTAACGCGCTACTTCCAGGTTTAACCGATACTAAGTTTGCATCCGCGTTAACCACTAACGATAAGATCCTAAAACAAGCTCTACAGATTATCCCATTGGGCCGAGTAGCAGATCCTGATGAAATGGCAGGTACTGTTTTGTATTTAGTCTCTGATGCATCAAGTTACACAACCGGCACAACGGTTGTCGTTGATGGTGGTATGATGGCGTAAACACAGCCGTTATTACAGGAAATACCATGCAACATCAGTTAGTGGTTTGCTCCGATATTTTTGGACAAACCGAGTCATTTAAATCGTGGTGCAAACAGATTTTACCTGCGGACTGGCAACTTACCATTGTCAGTCCGTATATCTCTTCGGTGAACTTTACTGATGAAGCCTTGGCTTATTCCGCATTTCAACAGGCTGGCGGAATACAACGTTATACTTTGCGAATTGCGGCAGCTTTGGCTGCTAGCCTCGCGGACAAAACCGTCATAGGCTTTAGTGCTGGGGCAGCTTCACTATATAAGTTGTTGAGTGAAAAAGACTATTCGCAAAGTATCGATAATTTTTATGGTTTTTATCCAGGCCAAATACGTTTTTTTACTAAACTCAAGCCTTCTCTACCAACCCAACTTTATTTTCCCCATAAAGAACCGAATTTCAACATAGATACTGTGATTGACGAATTAGCTATACATGACAATGTGAAGTGCCAAAAGACGGAATTCGAGCATGGTTTTATGAACTTGGCATCAAGGGGATACAATAAAGACGCTGAGCTAATTTTTACGCAAGAAATTAATCAGATATTATCGCTCCAAGCGGCTATTTAACCAACTTGGAACGATAAACATGGTGTAGATGAGGGTTATGCTGTGATTTTTTCAACCAAAGCAATTGCATCGCCAATATAATTTGCGGGTGAAATTTGCTTCAATTCAGTTTTCACATTATTGGGTAAATCTAAATTATCAATAAATTCAGCTATCGCAGCCTGATCGACTTTTTTACCTCGAGTAAGCTCTTTTAACTTCTCATAAGGTTTTTCAATACCATAACGTCGCATTACTGTTTGAATGGGCTCAGCCAACAATTCCCAATTATTGTTAAGCTCGTTAAGCAAACTTTGCTCATTTACCTGTAATTTACTGATCCCTTTCAAAGTAGATTCATATGCAATTACAGAGTAGCCCATACCCACACCGAGATTTCTCAAGACAGTAGAGTCAGTTAAATCACGTTGCCATCTTGAGATAGGTAACTTAGTGGCTAAATGATTAAACATTGCATTGGCTAAACCCAGATTACCTTCAGAGTTTTCAAAATCAATAGGGTTGACTTTATGGGGCATGGTTGAAGAACCAATTTCGCCGGCAATGGTTTTTTGTTTAAAGTGACCTAGGGCAATATATCCCCAAATATCTCGATCGAAGTCGATCAAAATAGTGTTGAAACGGGCCATTGCATCATAAAGCTCAGCAATGTAGTCATGGGGTTCAATTTGAGTTGTGTATTGGTTCCAATTTAGCCCTAGACTTTCCACAAAAGACTGTGAAAAAGCATTCCAGTCTATATCTGGATAAGCACTTATGTGAGCGTTATAGTTACCCACTGCTCCATTGATTTTACCCAAAATAGTGACGTCTTTAATTTGCTCGCGCTGACGTTGTAAACGATGCATGACGTTAGCCATCTCTTTACCCATAGTGGTAGGAGAAGCTGGTTGCCCATGGGTTCTTGCCATCATAGGGATACTTTTATAATCAATGGCTAAGCGTTTAGTCTCAGCAATTAATTTGTCACAGTAAGGCAATATAACTTGTTCTCTTGCTTCACTTAACATTAGTCCATGAGACAAGTTATTGATGTCTTCAGAGGTACAGGCAAAATGAATAAATTCACTGACACTATTTAGCTCTTGGTTATTTTCAACTTTTTCTTTTAAAAAATACTCAACGGCTTTGACATCATGATTGGTTGTTTTTTCAATGGCTTTGATACGCAGGGCATCTTGTTCACAAAAATTATCAACGATATTATTGAGTAAAGTCATCGCTTCCGCTGAAAATGCCGGTACTTCGGTAATTTCGGCGGTGGTAGACAATTTTTGTAACCAGCGTACCTCGACTAGAACACGATATTTTAGCAAACCGTATTCACTGAAATAGTGTCGTAAGGCTGAACTTTTCGAGCCGTAACGGCCATCAACGGGGGAAACTGCAGTTAGTGCAGACAATTCCATGAATTACTCCTATTGAGATTGGTGAATACTGTGTTGTAACGTCAATGCGTTTGTCACAATGCTTTTTCGGTTAAATAAAATTTGTCGTCTTTTACCGCCTAATTGGCGCCATAAAACGGCAGAACGTAGACCACTTAATAAAAGCGCTCGGACTCTATGTTGGTTAGCGTCTTTCTTTAATTGATTAGGGGTGCCGGCTATTTGGATTTTTGCGCCCAAAGGGCTTATTACATCTGAATAAACACTGGCTAAATTACTGATCATTTGTTCATCGAATAAATCTAAATGTAAAGTTTGACGTTGAATTTGCTCTATGCGTTTTGATAGCACATCTAACTTTTTCGATGATTTTTTGAGTTTGCGCTCTAAGCCTAAGATGCTGGCGATATAACGGGTAATTTCAGCGTCTTTTTGCATAGGTGTATTACCTAACTGACCAATTAACGTACCCAGTCCAAGCTTTAAGTTTTCGATACTACCATACACTTCAATTGTGCTTTGGGCATCAGTAAGAACTATGCTATTGATACTTGCCTTGAATGCATCGATGTCGGCTTCGCCTTTTCGGGCTACTGACTGCACTAAGGATGCGGCCTGACATACACCGGCTAAGGCTAAGGTTTTTTCTTTTTCATTGTCTATGTTCAACGCAAATAACTCTCTATAATTCCGCCACCTAGACATTCATCTTGTTGATAAAATACCGCGGATTGCCCAGGTGTCACTGCTTTTTGCGGATCATCAAAAAGCACTTTAATGTGGCCGTTAGGCTGAGGCGTAATAGTACAGGGAATATCTTCCTGACGATAACGTGTTTTTACTGCACAACGTATTTCTTGTTGCGGACCTAAGCGGTCAACCCAATGTAGTTGGTTTGCGATTAAGCCTACAGAGTAAAGGGCTGGGTGATCTGCGCCTTGGCCAACAATTAACACATTACGTTTGACGTCTTTGTCGACGACATACCAAGGTTCATCGCCAAATTCTTTTTTACCACCAATGTGCAAGCCTTTACGCTGACCAAGAGTATGGAACATCAGTCCATCATGTTGACCTATCTCAATACCTTCAGCGGTTTCAATCACGCCAGGTTGAGCAGGTAAATACTGTCCTAAAAAGTCTTTGAACTTTCGTTCACCAATAAAGCAAATACCCGTACTGTCTTTTTTATCGTGAGTAATAAGATCTTGCTGCTCAGCAATTCTGCGTACTTCAGGTTTTTCGATATTGCCAACAGGAAAGAGGGTTTTGGCAATATGTTCTTCCCCTAATGTGTACAGGAAGTAACTTTGGTCTTTATTTGAGTCCAAACCACGCAACATTTTCCAGTGACCATTTCTCATTTCACGGCGCACGTAGTGCCCTGTGGCAATATAGTCAGCACCTAAATCTTCAGCTGCAAACTCTAAAAAAGCTTTAAATTTGATTTCCTTGTTACACATAATATCTGGGTTCGGGGTACGCCCAGCCCGATATTCTTCAAGAAAATATTCAAAAACATTGTCCCAGTATTCGGCAGCAAAATTGATTGTATGTAACTCGATGCCAAGTTTGTCAGCTACTGCTTGCGCATCTGCTAAATCTTCAGCAGCTAAACAATATTCATCACTGTCATCTTCCTCCCAGTTTTTCATAAACAGGCCTTCAACTTGATAACCCTGTTGCTGAAGAAGATAAGCGGCCACAGACGAATCCACACCACCAGACATTCCAACGATGACTTTTATGTTAGCGTTTTGTAAATTTGTGGTCGTGTTCGTATTTGACATATTTGCTGGCGAATTCTTGGCTGCTAAATTGGGCGGCAAGTCTAGCAAAATAAAGCCTTTAGATAAATACGCAGGATTACAAAAAAGAACTAATTTATAACCAAATAATTAAACCATAATGGTTTTCTGAACTCCCTATAAAATCCGATATTTTCCGTTCTCTATGCCGTCAATTGTCCACTGCCCAATTTGATAACGAATAAGGCGTAGAGTGGGGAAACCGACGGCTGCAGTCATTCTTCGAACTTGTCGATTACGCCCTTCAGAAATGGTTAACGATATCCAACTGGTTGGAATATTGGCTCTAAATCTTACCGGCGGTACACGTTCCCATACATCTGGAGGTGGAATTTTTTTAACTAGGGCGGGCATCGTTGGACCATCTTTCAATTCGATGCCTTTACTTAATTTACTAATAGCTTCCGGCGTAATATCACCATCTACCTGTGCCCAATAAGTTTTGGCAGTCTTCTGTTTTGGGTTGGCAATTTGATGTTGCAGTCTACCGTCATTGGTTAATACCAATAAACCTTCACTATCCCGATCTAATCGCCCAGCAGCATAAACATCAGGTACATTTATAAAGTGTTTAAGAGTTTTACGATTTTGCTCATCGGTAAATTGGGTAAGCACATCAAAGGGTTTATTAAATAAAAGTACGGTTCTTTTTTGAGCAGTTGGTTTCTTTTTTATGTGTTTTTTTTGATTCATTTTGAATAACTATTCACTTTTTTATGGTTTTCGTGTGCTTGGATCTAGTAAACGGAGTTTAGCCCATATATCATTGTTTGTTAGCATCTATAACCTTTCGTGATGAACTATTTATTGTCGTTGTACACGAAGACTCAATCTAATTTATGCATAAATAATGTAATAAAATACTGGTTATAATAGCTATATTGATTAGAATCTGTGCTCAAATTTTTAAGTTTTTTGATAAATTTTTTAATTATCAGCGCTTTCGTCTGAGTAATTTGGATTAACCAGGCGGTTACGCCGCCACCACTGAGGTATATAATGACTACATCAAAGTCTAAGATTATTTACACAAAAACTGATGAAGCCCCTGCGTTGGCTACATATTCACTTTTACCCATTGTACGTAAATTTGCTACTGCAGCGGATATAGAAGTTGAAGTGAGTGATATATCGTTAGCTGCCAGGATTTTGGCTATCTTCCCTGACTACCTAACCGATGAGCAAAAAGTCCCTGATGCATTATCTATCTTAGGGGATCTTACCCAGTCACCAGAAACAAATATTATTAAACTGCCGAACATCAGTGCTTCAATCCCTCAATTAAAAGCTGCGATTAAAGAGCTACAAGATAATGGTTTCGCGTTACCTGAATTTCCAGAAAATCCGCAAACAGACGAAGAAAAAGAAATTAGAAACCAATACGGTAAAGTGCTAGGTAGTTCAGTAAACCCAGTACTTCGTGAAGGGAACTCTGATCGTAGAGCACCTACAGCGGTTAAAAACTATGCGAAAAAACATCCTCATTCAATGGGGCCATGGAGCCAAGCTTCTCGCACCCACGTTGCCCACATGCATGGTGGTGATTTCTACTCAGGTGAGAAGTCGGTCACGGTAGAGAAGGCGGGTCATGTTCGTATCGAATTCACCGACACTGCTGGTAATAAAACGACGCTAAAGCCGCGTGTTGATTTACTTGCTGGTGAAGTGATTGACGGCATGTGCATGAGCAAAAAAGCATTGTGTAAATTCTTTGAAGAACAAATTCAAGATGCCAAAGAAACGGGTATTTTGTTTTCTTTACACGTTAAAGCAACCATGATGAAAGTGTCTCACCCAATTGTATTTGGACACTGTGTTAAGGTTTTCTACAAAGAATTGTTCGATAAGTACCAAGACTTGTTTGATGAGCTAGGTGTTAATCCTAACAATGGTCTGGGCAGTGTTTACGATAAAATCGCAACCTTACCTGCTTCTCAGCGTGCCGAAATTGAAAAAGATATTAACCGTTGTTATCAAGACCGTCCGCCGCTAGCGATGGTTAATTCAGACAAAGGTATTTCTAACTTGCACGTACCAAGCGATGTTATTGTTGATGCGTCTATGCCTGCAATGATTCGTAGCTCTGGTCAAATGTGGGGTCCAGATGGAAAACCTCAGGATACTAAGGCTGTTATCCCAGAAAGTACTTATGCAACGATTTATCAAGAAGTGATTAACTTCTGTAAAACTCATGGTGCATTTGATCCAACTACTATGGGTACAGTTCCAAACGTCGGTTTGATGGCGCAAAAAGCTGAAGAATACGGTTCTCACGATAAAACATTTGAAATGACCGGTGACGGTAAAGTACAAATAATCGATCAAGATGACAATGTACTTATCGAGCACGCGGTTGAAGAGGGTGATATCTGGCGTATGTGTCAGGCCAAAGATGCGCCTATTCGCGATTGGGTGAAACTTGCGGTTACTCGTGCAAGACTTTCAGGTATGCCAGCAATTTTTTGGTTAGATGATGAACGTGCTCATGATGTTCAACTAATCAACAAAGTAACTGAGTACTTAAAAGAGCATGATACTGAAGGTTTACACATTGAAATAATGGCGCCAGTTCGTGCTATTCGTTACACCATGGAGCGCGCTATTCGTGGTTTGGATACGATTTCTGTTACCGGCAACGTATTGCGTGACTACCTAACTGACTTATTCCCAATTTTGGAACTAGGTACCAGTGCAAAAATGTTGTCTATCGTGCCACTAATGGCCGGTGGCGGATTGTTTGAAACGGGGGCTGGCGGTTCTGCGCCAAAACACGTTCAACAATTTGTTGAAGAAGGGCATTTGCGTTGGGATTCGTTAGGTGAGTTTCTTGCTATCGCCGTATCTCTTGAAGATTTAGCGATTAAAAATGACAATGGTAAAGCTAAGGTATTGGCAGCAGAGTTAGATAAAGCTACTGAAACCCTACTGAATAATGGTAAGTCACCATTACGTAAAGCGGGACAACTTGATAACCGTGGTAGCCATTTCTACTTGGCTATGTATTGGGCACAAGGGCTTGCTAGCCAAACTGAAGATGCTGAATTGGCAGAGTATTTTGCACCAATTGCAAAAGCATTAAGTGACAATGAAGAAAGTATTGTTGCGGAAATTGATGCAACTCAAGCTAAACCAGCAGATATTGGTGGATATTATTATCCAAATGAAAGCTTAATTACTAAAGCAATGTGTCCAAGCTCTACACTAAATTCAATTATTTCTTAATTGTATTTGGACTTTATCGATCGCATCCATTAGGGGCGGTCGATAAACAAGACACACAAAAAAGCAGGCAATGTATGCCTGCTTTTTTATTTGAAAAGTAGTATTAAGTCTAGCTTAACTATCTTTCAGGTTCGTCGCTTATGCCTATGTTCTCTGCATGTAAGCCTTTTGGGCCTTGCTGAACTTCATAGGTCACTTCTTGACCTGCTTTTAAAGAACGATAACCGTCCATCTTAATCGTGGAGTAATGTGCGAAAATATCTTCTCCACCATCATCAGGGACAATAAAACCGAACCCCTTTGCATTGTTAAACCATTTGACTTTTCCGACCGCCATACATCTGCTTCCTTTTAATCCCTTGAACTGACACTGCTTAATCCCCACTATAAGTATAGTAAAGATAGGGCAAATCGACTGCATAACGTTTTACCCTATTTAAAATGTAGATATTTTAACCTACAAATGTCAAGGTCAAATTAATTTAATCGACAAAAATTGTAAAAAACAGCACAATTTAAGTCAAAACGGCACTATTATTTGAATATGAGCAAAGATAATACGATAAGCATAGATCACAACAAGCACTTAGAAGCGGTTAAAAAGAAAGTTGAACCGCCTCCGATGTACAAAGTTTTGATCAATAACGATGATTACACACCGATGGATTTTGTTATCGAAGTGTTGATGCGCTTTTTTAATATGGACGCAGAAAAGGCCAGTCAGCTAATGTTAACTGTCCATTACCGTGGTCGCGCTGTTTGCGGTGTTTATACAGCTCAGATCGCCGAAACCAAGGTGATGCAGGTCAATCAGTATGCCAGAAAGCATCAGCATCCATTGATGTGCAGTATGGAACAAGCATAAACGAACTTAACTACGGTTAAATGTCTTTAGCTAAAGTTTTTATGCCGCTGATCGCACAAAACATTTGATTTTAACCTTTGAATCAGAGAGTCTGATTACGAAGAAAGATGTGAAAATGGAGGCTTTAACCACTGAAATGTTAGTTTCTAAACAGCGTTTTTGTGGCTAATAAACTGATCAATAAGGTTTTATCCGTATTCCAGATAAAAATCAGCGTCAGTTTACTTCAGGGTTAACTAACCAACCCGATTTTAGGAGGGTATAAGTATGTTGAATAAAGATTTAGAGCAGACCCTTAACGAAGCGTTTATATTTGCCAGAGAGCATCGTCATGAGTTTATGACGGTGGAACATCTGTTACTAGCGCTTTTAGATAACAAAGCCGCCAGAGAAGCTCTCAAAGCTTGTGGAGCAAATATTGAGTCAATAAAAGCTGAGTTGGTCGATTTTGTCAAAGACACGACTCCGCTAATCTTAGAAGATGACACTAGCGACCGTGAAACGCAGCCCACTTTAGGGTTCCAGCGAGTGCTTCAGCGCGCGGTTTTTCATGTGCAGTCATCTGGCAAAGAAGAAGTGACAGGTGCCAATGTTCTGGTAGCGATTTTCAGTGAACAAGAATCTCAAGCGGTTTATATTTTGAAAAAAACCGATGTCACACGCTTGGATGTGGTTAATTTCATATCCCATGGTGTGAGTAAAAATGATGAAGAATCCAGTATTGAAAACCAAGAAGAGACTGTCGAAGGTGAAGAAAATACCTCGGTGCTTGAAAAATATTCTTCCAATTTAAATGTTCTGGCCAAAGCGGGTAAAATTGATCCTCTTATCGGTCGAGATGCTGAATTAGAAAGAACCATTCAAATTCTATGCAGACGACGCAAGAATAATCCACTACTAGTGGGCGAAGCTGGCGTCGGTAAAACCGCCATTGCAGAAGGTTTAGCGTATCGCATAGTGAATAACGAAGTACCTGAAGTAATAGCTTCATCAACAGTCTACTCATTAGATTTAGGTGGATTATTAGCGGGAACTAAATACCGTGGTGACTTCGAAAAACGCTTGAAAGGTATTCTTAAAGAGCTGAGTAAAGATGACGATGCTATATTATTTATCGATGAAATTCATACCATCATAGGTGCAGGTGCCGCATCAGGTGGTGTTATGGATGCATCTAATTTGTTGAAACCTAAGCTTAGCAGTGGCGAGCTGCGCTGCATCGGCTCTACTACTTATCAGGAATACCAGGGTATTTTTGAAAAGGACAGGGCGCTTGCACGACGTTTCCAAAAAATTGATGTGGCAGAACCCAGTGTGGCTGATACCACGAAAATTCTTATGGGGTTAAAAAGTCGCTATGAGAAACACCATAGTGTGCGCTTTACTAATCAAGCGATTAAAGCGGCCTCAGAGCTCTCTGCTAAGTATATAAACGAGCGTCACTTGCCTGATAAGGCTATTGACGTGATCGATGAAGCAGGAGCTTCACAGCGCTTATTACCCGTATCTAAGCGACGTAAAACGATTGGTGTAGGTGAAATAGAGCACATTATTGCCAAAATGGCCCGTATTCCTGAAAAGTCAGTATCAGCTTCTGACAAAGAAACACTGAAAAATCTGACACGGGATTTGAAATTAGTCGTGTTTGGACAAGACCAAGCCATTGAAACCTTATCTGATGCGATTCGTTTGTCTCGTTCAGGTTTGGGAATTGAAACTAAACCTATTGGTAATTTCATGTTCGCTGGTCCTACAGGTGTCGGTAAAACAGAAGTTACTCAACAATTAGCCAAAATTATGGGTGTAGAGTTGGTCCGCTTTGACATGTCTGAATATATGGAACGCCATGCGGTCAGTCGATTGATTGGTGCTCCCCCAGGCTATGTAGGCTTCGATCAGGGGGGCTTGTTAACGGATGCCGTGATTAAAAATCCTTACTGTGTTGTGTTGCTTGATGAAATTGAAAAAGCCCACAGTGATATTTACAACATTTTGCTACAAGTGATGGATCACGGAACCTTGACCGATAACAACGGACGCAAAGTTGATTTCCGTAACGTGGTTTTAGTTATGACCACGAATGCCGGTGTGCAAGAAACCATTAGAACGTCGATTGGTTTCAAACAGCAAGATCACAGCTTTGATGCAATCAGTGAAATTAATAAAATATTTACGCCGGAATTTAGAAACCGTTTAGATGGGATCATTTGGTTTAATCACCTTGAGTCAGATGTCATTCTTCAAGTGGTGGATAAATTTATTATTGAGCTGCAAGTACAGCTGGATAACAAAGGTGTGTCTATGGAGATTGACGATGCAGCTCGTAATTGGATTGCAGAAAAAGGTTACGACAGAGCAATGGGCGCGCGTCCAATGGCCAGAACTATGCAAGAGTATGTGAAGAAAAATCTAGCTAACGAATTGCTATTTGGTGAGTTGGTGAATGGTGGTAGTGTTAAAATCACCATGAAAGACGATAAGCTTAAGTTTGATTATTCTAATCAAAGCTCTAAACAAGCCAGTAAAGTGTAATCGTTTAAGTTACTAGTTGTTGCTAGTCCAGATAAACAAAAACCCAGCTAGGCTGGGTTTTTTTATGCTCAATTAGCAAAAGGAACGTCTCTTATCTGGCGCGATAAATGATACGGCCTTTTGTTAGGTCGTAAGGAGTCATCTCAACTGTTACTTTGTCGCCAGTTAATATACGTATATAGTTTTTGCGCATCTTTCCTGAGATGTGCGCAGTGACGACGTGTCCGTTTTCTAATTCAACCCGGAACATAGTATTAGGAAGTGTGTCCAATACGGTACCTTCCATTTCAATACAGTCTTCTTTCGCCATGTAAGTTGTTTACCTCAATTAATAAGTGTCAAAAATGCCGCGCAGATTTTGCCCAATATAAGAGCAAGAGTAAAGGACCTAAGTGCTTTTTTTTGTGATTAATTGCCATTTATTGTCAATAAAGCGCTGGTGAGGGTAAAAATTAGCCTTGTAGCTCATTTTTTGACAGGCATCTATCTGATATCCCAAATACAAAAATGTTTTATTATTGAGCTTGGCTTGTTCAATTTGTTTGATAATTGCGTAAGTTCCAATGGACCGATTGGTGAATTCAGGTTTGAAAAATGTATAAAGAGCGGAAAAACCGTCACTCAAAACATCGGTAACAGCAACACCTATTAAAGTGTCATCTAAGTGGAATTCAATAAAAAGAGTGTCTAACCAATCACAGTCGATGAATCCATCATATTGATTTTTGCTTGCAGGAAACATGCTACCGTCGTTATGGCGTTGATTAATATATTGGGCGTAAATTGGATAGTACTCAGGTTTATTTTTCGAGCTGGTAAATACTTGAATATCGGAATTCTTATTTATAATTCGCCGTTGGCTTTTCGACGGTAAAAAGTTATTAGCTGGAATTCTAATTGATTGGCATGCGTTACATTGGCGACAATGAGGGCGGTAAATTTGATCACCGCTACGGCGAAAACCCTGCCCAAGTAAATAATTGTATTGGTTATCCAGTTCATCATCAGTGTCTGTCACTAGCACTAGCAACTGTTCTTTCTGCTCGGCTAAATAACTGCATGGAAATTGTTGAGTTAGTCCAAATTTCATGTTCATACCGACAACACCCGAGGAGTCCACGAGTTAGATGTTTGTTTTTCTGCCGCAGAGGATAATAATCTTAAAAAAGTCGCTCTGGGTATCTCTTCACAACCTAAAGTGGCTAAGTGGGGGTTTTGCATTTGGCAATCTATAAGTTCTACACTATTCGTTCTCATCAGATTAACTAAATAGTGAAATGCGACTTTAGAAGCGTTGGTTTGTAGGCTAAACATGGATTCCCCGCAAAAAACATTATTGACGAAAACACCATATAAACCACCAATGAGTTGTTTATCATTCCACACCTCAATAGAGTGGGCGTAACCGGCCTTATGCAGCGCTTTGTATGCGTTTATCATATGCGCTGTTATCCACGTACCACTGTCTTTACGAGGCGCATTGGAGCAAGCATCGATAACATCATTGAAGCGTTCATTAACTGTTACCTTTGGATTGGTCTTGCGGATATGTTTGAGTAAGCTTTTGCTGCTTTTGTATTTTTCAGTGAAAACAACCCCTCTAGGATCTGGGCTCCACCAAAGAATAGGTTCTCCTTCAGAGAACCACGGGAAAATTCCGTGCTGATATGCGCTGACTAAACGTGCAACACTCAGATCCCCTCCAAATGCCAGTAATCCATTAGGATCAGCTAGTGCCCCGTGAGGGGAAGGAAAGGTTACGGAAGCGTCAAGCTTATGCAGCGAAATCATTTACTATATATTCTCATACACAAGCTTGACGTGTTTTCCTTAATTTTCTAATGCATCCAAGAATTTTTCTGCATCTAACGCGGCCATACATCCTGTACCGGCAGATGTAATTGCTTGACGGTAAACATGGTCGCATACGTCTCCAGCGGCAAATACACCTTCAACGCTAGTCTGCGTTGCATTACCTTCAAGACCGCTCTTAATCTTAATGTAGCCATCTTTCATATCCAATTCACCTTCGAATATGTCGGTGTTAGGTTTGTGTCCAATGGCAACGAACAAGCCCATAATATCAATTTCTTCAGTCGCACCAGAATTGACATCTTTGATACGCACGCCGGTTACGCCCATTTCATCACCTAGCACTTCATCAAGGGTTTTGTCGAGATGCATTACTACGTTGCCGTTTTTCGCTTTTTCAAACAAACGATCAGACAATATCTTTTCACTTCTAAATGAATCACGTCTGTGAATAACATGAACTTCTGACGCAATATTAGATAAATATAAAGCTTCTTCAACGGCAGTATTACCACCGCCGATAACCGCTACTTTCTGGTTACGATAAAAGAAACCATCACAAGTAGCACAGGCTGAAACCCCTTTACCCATAAATGCCGTTTCAGATTCCATACCCAAATATTTGGCTGATGCGCCAGTTGCAATAATCAGAGCGTCACAAGTATAAGTGCCGTTATCACCTTGAAGTGTGTAAGGGCGTTTAGACAGGTCAGTTTTATTAATGTGATCGAAAATGATTTCAGTATCAAATTTTTCAGCATGTTTTTGCATTCTAACCATGAGATCAGGACCGGTTAATCCCTCAGGATCGCCGGGCCAGTTTTCAACTTCTGTTGTAGTGGTAAGTTGTCCGCCTTGCTGAATCCCTGTAAGTAGTACCGGATTTAAGTTTGCTCGTGCAGCATAAACCGCAGCAGAATAACCTGCTGGTCCAGATCCCAAAATCAAAAGACGTACGTGTCTAACATCAGACATATTTAGTTCTCCAAAAGTAGTCAGGATTGAACCAATCCATCTGACCAAAAAATTAAATAAAAAGTGTTTCTAAACATATGGATTTTTTAACTAGATTCAACGGTCAAAAAATTATTTAGATCAAATATTTTAAGTTTTAAGCAAACCTTAATAAAAAGTTCTGATTAATATTCACTTAATGGGCAAATAAATAATCATCGTTTTTATATTATTTATCTATTTTACGTGGTTTTGCCCGTTGTTTTATCCTGAATTCTACTATTTCGTTAATTTATTTTGGTAAAATTAGCGATTAAAGATTATTCTTATAGTTACCAGTAGTTAATCAATCTGCAAGGATTCAAATGTCCCAGAGCATGACCGGAATTTTCAAAGATGGTCAAGAGTATATGAAAACTTGGCCGATGGAAAAGCAGCTGAATGCACTTTTTCCAGAGTATCGTGTGATTAGCGCTACTAAATTGTCGATTACAATTATGCCCCCCATCGCTGTATTGAGTGCGTTTTCTATTATTAATTTTTATGGTGATATTTTCATACCTCAGGGAATCGCCATTGGTGCATTTTTTCTTAGTCTTCCTCTGCAAGGATTAATGTGGCTTGGTCATCGTTCTAACCAAACTCTTCCTCCTGCCTTACGGGCGTGGTATCAAGAAATTCATCATAAGATGCAATTACAAGGGGTGACCGTTAGCCAACAACGGGCTAAACCTCGTTATAAAGAACTGGCGAAATTATTAAAAACTGCCTTTAAAGAACTTGATAAAGTGTTTACAAAGCAGTGGTTTTAGTAGCTTTTGGATTATTAATTTAATTGAAAATCAGGTTATTTCTAGCAACTCTTGTTGGCACTTCCGGCAACAATAAATCTGTTGTTTGTTAACCACCTTGTTATGCCTTCTCAACGTCAGCTTAACTGTCCCGCACTGACACTTATAGTCAAACATTTTACCTTGGGTCTTGGTTGTGTCCATTTTATGTCTTACCGTTGCGGGTAAGTTGAACACATTATTCATAATTGATTGCCATTCAATACCATGGGGTTTCACACGTTTGAATAACTGGAATGTAATGATGTGAGCAACTTCGTGAGGAATCACAGTAACAAGAAACTCGTCAAAATTATCCATCAATAAAGTGCTATTGAGCTTTATCAGGTTTTTTTGTAAGTGAGCCGTTCCTGCTATATTTCCCCGTTGATTAAACATCAGAGTAGGGGCTACAAACTTTCGATGAAAATAAACTTCAGCCATTTGAATACAGTCTAATACTCGCTGCTGAATTATTTTTTGTTGTGCAAAACTGATCATTTAATTGAAATTGTTTTTAGGTGCTTATTTGAGTGTAGAGGTGATGATTAATGGCCTAACTAGACCATTAATCATCGAGAGGATAATAGAGGTTAGTTTATTTCACAAGCTAAACAATGAGCATAAACACCATTAGGATCATTCAATTTTGTGACGGCATCTACCTCTTCAACTAGTTGTTTAACAAAGCCAGCTAGCGCAGAATCTTTTTTGGCGAAGCTGCCATGTCCAATTGTTTGAGAAGCTTGCCCTAAGAATTCTTTCCAGAATTTTTCACTAGGGCTTAAATCTCGTTCGACATATTTGGTTTCGTAGTTTTCCAGTTTCGCTAAATCTGCCGCAGCGGAAACGGCATCATCTAAAAACCCTAGGTTATCAACTAAACCCAATTCTTTCGCCGTTGCCCCAATCCAAACTCTACCTTGGGCAATTTTATCGACAGCTTCCACCGTCATGTTTCTTTCCTTGGCAACTAAGTTAAGAAATTCTTGATAACCATGATTTATGCTCATTTGAATAACTCGGCCAACTCTTGGGTCAAGCGCTCTTGTCACGTTCAATCCAGAGAAGTCCGTTGTACCCACACCATCAGAGTGAATGCCCAGATAATCAAGGGTGTTTTCAAAGGTCATAAACATGCCATAGATCCCAATAGAGCCAGTAACGGTGCTAGGCGCTGCCCAAATCTCATCCGCAGCGGCTGAAATCCAATAGCCACCTGAGGCACCGTAAGTGCTCATTAAAGCTACCACGGGTTTATTTGCTGCTTTTAGGTTTTCAATTTCTTGGCGTATGATTTCAGAGGCAAATGCGCTGCCCCCAGGAGAGTCTACATACAATACTACAGCTTTGACCGAGTCATCTAATCGGGCTTTGCGAAGCAACTCAGCAGTACTGTCACCGCCGATGTCACCGGCTTTTTGTGTGCCGTTTAAAATCGAACCTTTGGCGACCACGATTGCAACATGGTGAACATCAACCTTTGGAAGGTGATAAATGGGTTTAATCACTTTTAGATAATTGTTTAGGCTTATTTGACTAAAACTCTTATGGTTTTTGTCTTCGCCCACAATATCAATTATTTCTTGTCTTATAGCTTCGCGAGTAGGCAATCCATCTACCCAACCGTTTTCCAGTGCGTAGGCTGCAAAATCACCATCAACTTGTTCAAATTTGAGTAAAAATTGATCTAGATTTTCATCAAAAGCACTAGTTGATAGGTTACGTGCTGCAGCAACATCTGCTTTGTATTGATTCCAAAGCACTGTTAACCAAGCTTTATTTGCCTCTTTTGCAGATTCAGACATGTCATCGCGAATGTAAGGTTCAACAGCTGATTTATATGTGCCTACCTTAAACACATGAGTTGTCACTTTTAATTTTTCTAAGGCCGCTTTGTAATAGGTTGGGTAACGTCCATAACCCTCAAACATCATCGCGCCCATAGGGTTCATGTAAACTTTGTCGGCTTTACTGGCTAGGTAGTACTGACTTTGAGTATAGAAATCTGCAATGGCATAAACAGGCTTTCCACTTTCTTTAAAGTCATCAATGGCCATTGCCACTTGCTTCATTTTATCCATGCCTACATTGCCCATACCTTGAAGTTGCAGAATCAAGGTTTTAACGCGATTATCATGTTTGGCATTTTCTAACGCGAACAGCACATCCTTTAATAACACTTCTGGATTTTCTGGCTCTTGACCAAAAGCCTCTTCCAAAAATTTGTTCATTGGATCAACATAGCGTTTCTCAATCACAATATCGCCTTCAATATTGAGAACTAATGCTGTACTTTTAGGAACCAACACTTTGCCATCATCTTTCATTAGCATCGCAATGAAACCGATAGCCAAAATAATAAAGATAATATTAAAAAATGCTTTTCGACAGAAATTTAAAACTGTCCAGATTCCAACAAAAAAAGATTTAGTCCAACTACTACCATTTGCCATATAGAAATTCACCTGAAATTGTACAATTTGCTTATCCTAACGAATTTTAATAATTAAGCGACAATACAAATGTAATTTTTTATGAATGAAATGACTTTTGTGGTCATTGTGCTCAATTAAACGGCAAAAGATTCGAAACCTCGGGCGCTTAAGCTTTAACGATAATTTAATTCACAAGGAAATTCAGTTTGCAGTTGCAGTAAAACAGTGAAGTTTGCATACTAATATATCAATTCTGATTTAGTCACTGGGTTAATATGCAAGCTATTGAATTATTGTTAAACAGACGCTCTCAACCAAGATTGAAAGGGCCAGCCCCTCAAGGTCAGCAGCTTGAAATAATTATGCAGGCAGCATTGCGCGCGCCTGATCATGCCGGTTTAACACCGTGGAAGTTTGTTGTTTGTCAGGGAAGGGGCCTAATTAAGTTAGGTGAGATTTTCGAAGAAGCGGCAATTAATGAAGATCTAGATGAAAACCAGATTAAACGGGCACCACAAATGCCGCTTCGAGCTCCTATGGTTATTGTCGCTATCGCCAAATACTCAGAGCATGAGAAGGTGCCATGGATTGAACAAGTTGCTTCCGCTTCGTGTACCGTCCATGCAATGCAAATGGCTGCGGTAGCACAAGGTTTTGGCGGTGTATGGAGAACAGGAACATTCGCTCAAAATGAAGATGTTAAATGTGCATTTTTCTTAGAAGAAAAAGATGAAATTGTCGGTTTTCTCTATTTAGGTACGCCTACAACAGAAGCGATGCCAGCCCCGCAGCGCAGCAGCAGTGATTATTTTGAGTTTTGGAATTAGTTACTCAGACCATAATTTTGCCTAAGCGCTAAACGACTGAAAGAAAAAACGCCCCATTTTGAGGTGGCCCTCAGTAATTGGATTGTCCAACTATTGAGGCCTCGTTAGATTTGGGGCGTTTTAGATGGCTAGATAAAAAGCTATTTATTCGACATTAAATGTCATGCCTGCTTTGTCAATTAATCGGCTGATCAATTTATCTCCCATTGCTGGCGCCGTAGTCCAAATACCACCTTTCACCGTTAGCTCATCCTTAGCAAGGCAAACGGCAGACTCCGAAATCATTTTAGAGGTCGTGCCATAGCCCGGGTCCATGTTGCCTTTTACTGAAACAGTTAACTGATTTTGGTTTTCTTGAGCTGAGAAAATAACATCAAAAAAGCCTGCTTCACGTTCCTCTTTACTTGGCCCTTCACCAGGTTTTGGTCCTTCGTCACTGGCCATGCTTTTGTCTGCAGCAACGTGATCTGCAATTGCTTTGCCTTTTTCACCAGGGCCGGTAAACATCATTTCGTCGTATACAAAATCCTCGCCATACTGATGGGATAATAAATAATTTGAACGATGTATATTCCGAGTATTGATTGCCGCCATAATAAAAGGAGCAGACCAACTATTAAACTCTTCTTCATATATAGGTTTATTACCCAAAGGCTGTTCAGGGCCGTTAAACGTCGGCGTTAGTGCAAATGGATTTAATAATACCTGCATTACCGATTTATCTTTTCTCGCGGCCGCCATGGTAGCTTGTAGACTGGCTTTAGTGCCACCAGAAAACGTACCTTTCATACCTCTTACGCGACCTTTAACTCGGCTAAAGGTATGGGAGAATTTTTCTTTTGCTTTTTGCTGAAGAAAATACACACCCAAGTCAAAGGGGATTGAATCGAAACCGCATGAAAATACGATTCTAGCGCCACTTTTTTCCGCGCTATCTTGGTGTGCGGCTATCATGTCATGCATCCATGTAGGCTCACCACACAGATCCACATAGTCGGTACCAGTTTGTGCACACAATGCGACTAAATCATTGCCATATAGCTGATATGGCCCGACAGTCGTTAACACTACTTTGGTGCTTTGTACAAGAGATTTCAGGCTGTCTACGTCGTTTGAATCAGCGATTATGCAATCTACATCGGAACTTAGGTTTAAGTTCGATTTTATTTCGTTTAGTTTGCTTAAGTTTCTGCCCGCGATAGCCCAGTTTAGATCTTGTTTGCTTGGGTAAGTTTTTGCTAAATATTCTGCAACGAGTTGACCGGTAAAACCTGTTGCGCCATATACAATCACATCATAAGTTGGTTTCGACATCATAATAGCTACTAATCATTTTCTAATTATAGGAAGCATGATAGTAAACAAAATAGATACAAATTAAGAGTTGATATGATTTATTAGCGACTATTGATATGGAGAATAGTTGATTTAAATAAGGGCTGATTGAAAAAGCCTTGCGGCTAGAAAAAGCAGAACAAAAGATTGGGGAAGGGCAGATTTAGGAATTAAAAAAGCACCATTGCTAAGGCTAGCAATGGTGCTCATTAAATTAAAACTGAAATTGAAACTTTATTTAGGGAACAGTAACAATCTTAAATGCGTTAGTAGAGCCTATGGTTTCCATTTCATCACCATAAGTCATAACAAAACAATCACCACTTTCAACGATACCTTTGCTTTTTAAAACATCAATAACGTCTTGTTTCAATTTACCCGGCTCACTGCCTCGAGAATCGAAATAAACCTGTTTGACGCCTCTGAACAGGGCCATAGTATTTAACGTTGATTCGTGTCTTGATAAGGCATAGATAGGCAACGAAGTAGTAATGCGAGACATGATTTTAGATGTGTTACCACTTTCGGTTAACGCTATCAAAGCTTTGATGCTAGCCAAGTGGTTGGCCGCATACACTGCTGAAAGCGCAACAGTCTCACTCACTGATGTGAATTTTTCATCGACGCGGTGTTTAGATATTTTAACGCTTGGGTGAGTTTCTGCACCTTCACATACTCGCGCCATAGCGGCAACGGTTTCAATGGGGAATTCACCGGCTGCGGTTTCGGCAGAAAGCATCACTGCATCTGTGCCATCTAATACCGCATTTGCCACGTCCATTACTTCGGCTCGAGTTGGCATAGGGCTGCTGATCATCGACTCCATCATTTGCGTAGCAGTGATCACTACCTTGTTCATTTGTCTGGAGCGGGAAATCAATTTTTTCTGTACACCAACTAACTCTGCATCACCAATTTCAACACCTAAATCACCACGGGCAACCATTACCGCATCTGATGCTTGGATAATGTCATCTATTGCTTCATCACTGGCGACTGTCTCAGCTCTTTCGACTTTGGCGCAAATAAGCGCTCTACAACCTGCTTCTACCGCAAGTTTACGAGCATAATCTAAATCAGCACCACATCTAGGAAAAGACACGGCAAGATAATCAACGTCCATTTGTGCGGCCGTTTTAATGTCTTGTTTGTCTTTTTCAGTTAACGCTTCTGCAGATAACCCGCCGCCGAGACGGTTGATGCCTTTATTGTTAGACAGCTTTCCACCTACGGTTACTTTGGTGAATACTTTTCTACCTACTACTTTTTCAACTAGCAGTTGAATTCTGCCATCGTCTAATAACAACAAATCATCAGGGTGCACATCATCTGGTAGGGCTTTGTAGTCAATTCCTACAGATTTTTGGTCGCCATCTTCTTTGCCCATTTCCGCGTCAAGAATGAACTCATCCCCGATGTTTAATTTAATTGGACCATCTTTGAATCGAGACACTCGAATTTTTGGACCTTGAAGATCACCAAGGATAGCAATGTATTTCCCCAATTTTTTGGCCACATCTCTTACAATTTTGGCTCTATTAATATGGTCTTCTGCAGTTCCGTGAGAGAAATTCATACGCACGACATTTGCGCCTGCCTTGATAATACCTTCTATCATTTCAGGGGTGTCTGTTGCGGGTCCAAGAGTAGCGAGAATTTTAGTACGTCTTAACATAGAGTTTAGTGTCCGACTTGGTTTGTTAAAAAATAACCTGAATTGGCGAATAAAAAGCCGATTTGTGCTTTTTCGGCAAATAATCTGACAGCAAACTCAGGTTTTTGTAATTTTATTACAAAATAGTAGTGCAAAGTTGCGTAAATGTGAATTAATTTAAGTAAATACTTTGATGAATATTAAATGACAGTCACTGTAAGCTACTCGTCTCGCTTTTCAAATCTAGACCCTCTGAGTGTATCTTTTACACGTTTTAGGTTTTCTCTAAACTTACCACCGCGTCTTAAAGTAAAGCCGGTAGCGAGAATATCAATTAGAATTAATTGCGCGATTCTGGATGCCATTGGCATGTACATGTCAGTATCTTCAGGCACCTCGAGTGATAAAACTAAATTACACTCTTTGGCTAACGGGCTATTTTTAGATGTTATCCCAACTACAGTTGCATCGTTTGCTCTGGCAATATGTGCGATCTCCACTAGGCTTTTTGTTCTGCCAGTGTGTGAGATCAATACGACTACGTCATCTTCAGTGCTGTTCATGCAACTCATACGTTGCATCAAAATATCTTCAAAATAGACAACGGGAACGTTGAATCTAAAAAATTTATTAAGGGCATCGTGGGCAACAGAAGCACTTGCCCCTAAACCAAAAAACGATATTTTTTGAGCTTGGGTAAGCAAATCAACGGCACGATTGATTGTATTGATATCAACTGATTGCCTTGCAACTTCTAATGACGCCATGGTTGATTCGAATATTTTTTTAGTATATTCCTCTGGCCCGTCATTTTCCTCTACATGTCGATTGACATAGGGCGTTCCGTTGGCAAGACTTTGGGCAAGATGCAGTTTGAAATCTGGAAATCCCTTAGTGTCTAGGCGACGACAAAACCGATTAACGGTTGGTTCGCTGACATCTGACATTTTAGCAAGTGTAGCTATACTTGAATGTATTGCTGTTTGAGGATTATCTAAAATTATATCCGCTACTTTTCTTTCAGATTTACTAAAAACGGATTTATTTTGTGTTATTTTTTCAAGAATATTCATCGGTGCATAAATCTTATTGTTTTGTTGCGACTTAGTTTAAACGACATTTAACACTACTTTTGTCGGTTTGTTACAGTAATTGTTGTAAGTTTTTACCAAATTAGCCAGCATTTTTTATAAGTTTTGTTAAAATAACCATATTATTTGTAATTAAACAAGAGACGTAATATGTTGTAATATTACAACATATAATGTTAAATTTTAGCTCAATTGTCATAATAAAACGTAATTCATTTGTTGTAATTACATTTTATTAGAGTTCATTCTTCTATATATAGGTCATTAAAATGGTGTTGGAAAATTCTATTGAACCGTGCGACTTTGTCCTTTTTGGTACTAAAGGGGATCTGGCCCGCCGTAAATTATTGCCGGCTTTATATCAGTTAGAAAAAGCAAATTTAGTCCACGCCGATTCACGTATCATCGGTGCGGCTCGTCAAGATATCAGCAACGAAGAATATGTTGAGGATGTTAAAGATAGTATCGTTGAATTTAGTGGCGAAGCCCTATGTGAAGATACTTGGAATCGTTTTTCAGAAAAATTAGATTATGTTTGTGTCGACATGAAAGACATAAACAGTTACCCATCGTTTAAACAGCATGTAGATAGATCGCGGACCATGGTTTGCTACTTAGCAACGCCACCTTCTATCTTTGGTGACATTTGTAAAGGCTTGCACAATGCAGGTGTTATCGATTCGAGTGTACGTGTTGTACTTGAAAAACCACTTGGTCATGATTTGAAGTCGTCAAAAGTCATCAACGATCAAGTTGCTGAGTTCTTCGACGAAAAACAAATTTATCGAATTGATCACTATTTAGGTAAAGAAACTGTTTTAAACCTTGTTTCATTACGCTTTGCCAATTCAATTTTTGCAACCAATTGGGATCATAACTGTATCGACCATGTGCAAATTTCTGTGGCTGAATCAGTTGGGATTGAAGGCCGTTGGGGATATTTTGATGAAGCTGGTCAAATGCGCGATATGGTGCAAAACCACTTGTTGCAAATCCTAACGTTGATTGCCATGGAACCGCCCGCAGTTTTAGATGCAGACAGTATTCGTGACGAAAAGTTAAAAGTGTTGAAAGCGCTTAGACCTATTACCGCTGCCAATGTACAAACAGATACTGTACGTGGTCAGTATGTAGGTGGTTTTGTAAAAGGCAAAGAAGTACCTGGCTATTTGGATGAAGAAGGCGCTAATACCAAGTCTGAAACAGAAACCTTTGTATCACTCAAAGTTCATCTAGATAACTGGCGTTGGGCAGGGGTTCCGTTTTACCTGCGTACTGGTAAACGTTTGCCAAGCAAAACCAGTGAAGTCGTTATTTACTTTAAACGCCAACCTCACAATTTATTTGGGGAAAGTTTTGCGCAATTACCACCTAATAAATTAACCATTCGTCTGCAACCTGATGAAGGTGTTGAAATTACCGTAATGAACAAAGTACCTGGGCTAACTAGTAGTGGTTCCATGGACTTGCAAAAATCGCGCTTGAACCTAAGTTTTTCTGAAGAGTTCAAAGATGACCGTATTGCCGATGCTTACGAAAAATTACTGTTAGAAGTGATGATCGGTAATCAGGCATTGTTCGTGCGTCGTGATGAAGTTGAACAAGCTTGGACTTGGGTTGACGGAATATTCCGCGCTTGGGGTGCCAACAATGATTTACCTGAACCTTATCAGGCTGGTACTTGGGGTCCAGTAGCATCAATAGCGCTGCTAGCTCGAGATAATCGTGCATGGTATGAATCGCGAATTGGGAAGAAAAAGTAATATGGCGCTAATTGAAACTAAATATTCTTCAGTTGAGCTTTTGAATCAAGATTTTTCAAGTCAAATCGCAGATATCTTGAAACAAGGAATAGCAAAAAACGGTCGAGCTAGTTTAGCCGTTTCAGGTGGACGTACTCCGGCTGCGATGTTTAATCAGCTTTCTAAGCAAGACTTAGAATGGGAAAAGGTAGACGTAACCTTAGTTGATGAACGCTGGGTGGACGAAAGCGATCCGGCGAGCAATGCTGCAATGGTGAAGCGTGAACTATTGATCAATAAAGCCGCAGTGGCGAATTTTTTTGGATTAAAAACATCAGAGGCCGATGCCTGTGATGCCGTGTCTTCTTTGAATACGAATTTAAGCAAGATAAAAACGCCTTTTGATGCGTTAATTCTTGGCATGGGTGAAGATGGTCACACCGCTTCACTTTTTCCCTGTTCTGAACAATTGGAACAAGGCTTAAATACCAATTTAGATAGCGATTATATTGCGGTTACTCCTACCACTGCGCCAAATCAAAGAATGTCACTAACATTAAAAAGTATACTCAACAGTGAAAATATCTTTTTACATTTAGTGGGTGAATCTAAAAAACGTATTATCGACATTGCTCAGCAAAGTGATGACGCCTTGGAAATGCCTATTCGAGCCGTCTTTAATAATACCGATGTAAAACTTATTTGGGCTGCTTAGGAGAACATATGAATTCTGTGATTCAAGAAGTAACCGAGCGGATTATCGAACGAAGTCGACAATCCAGACAAAATTATCTAGACAAAATTGAAAGCGCACGCTTGCAAGGGCCACATCGTGGTGTTTTATCTTGTGGCAACTTAGCCCATGGTTTTGCTGCCTGTAATACAGAAGATAAAGCTGATTTAACTAGCTTAACTAAATCAAATATTGCCATTGTATCGTCATACAATGACATGCTTTCTGCACACCAACCTTATGAAGCTTATCCGCAAATACTAAAAGATGCTATTCGTGATATCGGTAGTGTTGCCCAGTTTGCCGGTGGTGTTCCGGCTATGTGTGATGGGGTTACTCAAGGTAATCCTGGCATGGATCTGAGCTTGATGAGTCGTGATGTCATTGCTCTTTCTACCGCAGTCGGGCTGTCGCATAATATGTTCGATGGCGCATTGATGCTGGGCATTTGTGACAAAATCGTCCCAGGATTATTAATGGGCGCTTTGAGTTTCGGACATTTACCAACAGTTTTTGTACCTGCGGGTCCAATGCCTTCTGGTTTACCTAATAAAGAAAAAGCGCGCGTACGCCAAATGTTCGCTCAAGGTAAAGTAGGGCGCAAAGAGTTACTTGAATCAGAATCGAAAAGTTATCACTCAGCGGGTACGTGTACCTTTTATGGTACCGCTAACAGTAACCAATTAGTGGTTGAGGTGATGGGACTGCATTTGCCAGGCTCTTCTTTTGTTAATCCAGGTACGGATTTACGGGATGAATTAACTAAAGCCGCTGCCCGTCAAGTGACTCGATTGACCGATTTAGGTGATAATTATACGCCTATTGGTCATATTGTGGATGCCAAAGCATTAGTCAATGGCTTAGTCGCATTACTTGCAACAGGTGGCTCAACTAACCACACCATGCATTTAGTTGCAGTCGCACGCTCTGCGGGATATGAGATAAATTGGGATGACTTTTCTGACATTTCCAATGCAGTACCTTTGTTAACACGGATTTATCCGAACGGTTCTGCTGATATTAACCACTTTACTGCCGCTGGCGGTATGGCAGTTTTGTTTAAAGAATTGCTAAGCGCCGGTTTATTGCATAACGATGTGAAAACCATTTGTGGCGAAGGGTTAGAACAATATACCAAAGAACCTACATTGAAAGATGGTGAGTTGACTTGGCAAGATGGTCCGGCTGAGTCATTTGATCCTGAAGTGATCTCATCTGTTGCCAAACCATTTAAACCCGATGGCGGTTTATCTGTTTTGCATGGCAATTTGGGCCGTGCGGTGATGAAAACTTCGGCATTACGTGAACCTCATTGCAAAATTAAAGCTCCGGCAGTGGTATTTGAAGACCAGTTCGAATTGGCCGATGCCTTCAAGGCCGGTGATTTAGATAAAGATTGTATTGTTGTCGTTCGTTTCCAAGGTCCGGCAGCGATTGGTATGCCTGAACTGCATAGTTTAACGCCGCCTCTTGGTGTGTTGCAGGACAAAGGCTTTAAAGTTGCTTTAGTCACCGATGGTCGTATGTCTGGTGCATCTGGAAAAGTACCAGCTGCTATCCATGTGACCCCTGAAGCCTATCACGGTGGTTTGTTAGCCAAAGTCGAAAGTGGCGATTTAATCGAGCTCAACACTGAGACCGGTGAGATGTGTTTATTGGTTAGCACTGAAGAATTGGCGAAACGAAAAACTAAAGTGGCACAAACTGACAAACACCAAATTGGTATGGGCCGTGAAATGTTTGCTTCTATGCGCAACTCTCTAACGGGTGCAGAGCAGGGCGCATGTTCTCTATTTGCTGGATCAGGTAATCAACATGACCTCTAAATTCGTAGCCGATGTCGGTGGGACAAATATTCGTATTTGCCAAGTTGAAGGACATAACTTAATCAATATCAAAAAATATTTATGTGTTGATTTTCCTACGATTGAAGATGCGATTAAACATTACTTTAGCGAATTTCCAGAGGTTAAGTTTAGTTTTGGGTGTATCGCAATAGCGTGCCCGGTAATCGGTGATTGGGTAAAAATGACCAATCACACATGGGAGTTTTCCATTGACCAGCTAACCAAAGGTTTATCTTTGGATTGGCTGGGGGTTATTAATGACTTCACTTCTGTGGCGCATTCATTGCCAGTGTTAAAGGATGATCAAAAAGTTCAAATTGGCGCTGGTGCGCCAAAATTGAATGCCAATATTGCTGTTTTTGGACCAGGTACGGGTTTAGGTGTAGAACACCTCACTTTTACGGATAAAGGTTGGAAAGCACTAGATGGCGAAGGCGGACATGTTGATTTTGCCGCAAATGACGAGAATGAATTCGCTATTTGGCGCTACCTTAAAAAGAAATTAGGGCATGTGTCTGCTGAAGAGGTTTTATCAGGCCGTGGCATCGTACATATCTATGAAGGGTTGGCAGAGAAACATCAGCAAGCAGCTATTTTTGCTGATCCAGCCCAAATTACTGAAAAAGCGCTATCTGAAGAATGTGAAATCTGCGTAGAAACATTGCAGCAGTTTTGCAAAATTATGGGTAGTTTTGCAGGTAACTTAGCGCTTAATTTAGCAACCTATGGCGGCGTATATATCGGTGGTGGTATTGCTTCACGTTTTGTTGACTTTATTAAAAGTAGTAAGTTTCGTGCTCGTTTTGAAGACAAGGGACGATTTAGACATTATGTCTCTAACATCCCAACCTACATCATTACAGAACCTGATCATGGTTTACTGGGCGCAGCTGCCTATTTACAACAGAATCATAAGGAGTAAGCAATATGTCATTTAATTGGAAAATGAGTTCGCAAGAAGTTTTTAGTCAGGGGCCAGTCGTACCTGTATTAGTTATCAAAAATATTGAACATGCAGTACCTGTTGCAAAAGCTTTAATAAAAGGCGGCATTAAAGTACTTGAAGTGACATTACGCACTGAAATCGCTCTTGATGTGATCAAAAAAATCGCCACTGAAGTTCCTGAAGCTATTATTGGTGCTGGTACAGTGACTAACGAAGCGCAGTTAAAGCAAGTTGAAGAAGCAGGCGCTATTTTTGCAATTAGCCCAGGGATGACTACCAGCTTATTGGAAGCAGGCAAACGTTGTTCAATATCTCTAATCCCAGGTATAGCTTCAATATCTGAGCTGATGACTGGATTGGATATCGGTTACACACACTTTAAGTTTTTCCCTGCAGAAGCTTCAGGTGGTATAAAAGCGCTGAAATCTATTGGCGGTCCTTTCCCTGATATCACGTTTTGTCCAACAGGTGGAATCGGTCCGAATAATTATTTAGATTACTTGGCTTTGCCAAACGTTCAGTGTGCAGGCGGTTCTTGGTTGGTGCCAGACGATGCGGTTGAAGCGGGTGATTGGGATCGTATCACTGAGCTTGCTAAAGCGGCGGTTGAAGGTGCTAAAACACTTTCTAAGTAGTTTTTTTAGCCGCTGAAATAAAAAAGCTTGTATTTATTACAAGCTTTTTTTGTTGGTGAGACAGATGTGTTTAAACCTTTTTTTGAAAGCTCTATTGTCACCGGTTTAGTCTAAAAAACCTTAAGCATTGTCAAATATTTCAGGGTGTAATCTCAATCGTTTTTGAATAACACTCAATCTGAACCCCAACATAATAGCGGCACTTGTTAACCCGCAAATAAAACCGATCCAGAATCCAGATGCACCTAAAGCAGGTACAATAAAATCGGTTAGCGCTAGAATTATTCCGGTTGGCAAACCCACGCCCCAATATGCAAAAAAGCAAATAATGAACATCGCAGTTGTATCTTTGTATCCCCGTAATGCACCTGCGGATATTGCTTGAACAGAATCGGAAAGCTGAAACATTGCAGCTAGGGTCATTAGGCTCATGGCCAGCTCAATCACTTGCCGATTTTCAGTGTAAAGCATGGAAATTTGTTGTTTAGCGACTATGGTTATGATTGCTGTAAAACACGCAATAAAAAGGCCTAAAAGGATTGCCGTTTTGGTTGCCAATGCTGCGCCAACCTGATCTTGTTTACCCCAAAAATGACCTACACGTATAGTTGTTGCCATCCCTAAACTCAGTGGAAACATAAACATGGTCGCTGAAAAGTTGAGGGCGATCTGGTGCGATGCAACGGTTAATGGTCCAAGTGGTGACAATAGCAGTGCAACCACACCAAATAAGGTCACTTCAAAAAGTAAGGTCAACGCAATCGGAAGTCCCAACTTTAAAGTAATGTAAATTTGTCTAATATCGGGTTTTGACCAGTTCTGAAATAAATTGCTGTTAATACGCTTAGACAAATGGATATAGAGTGCGGTACCAATAAACATCGCAAAAAATACTAAGCTTGTTGCCAAACCACATCCAACACCACCCATAGCCGGCAAACCAAATTTACCGTATATCAATATATAGTTTGCTGGAATATTGATGATTAACCCTAATCCCATGATTAACATAGTCGGTTTAGTAAATGACAAACCTTCGCAATAATTACGCAAAATTTGATATCCAGCAAACGCTGGGGCTGATACAACAATGTACTTCATGTAATCAGTAGTGATATCGCGTAATTTGTCTTCGATGTCCATCAACGAAAACCAGTATTCAATAAAAAATACTGAGAGAGCGATACAGATCGATACTGGAATAATCAAATAAAACGCTTGGTGAACCTTTTGCGCTGCTTTTTCCGATTCGCCAGCTCCGTGCAGTTTCGAGACGATTGGCGGAATGGCCATCGCTAGACCTTGTACAAAGCACAAGATGGGAATGGTAATGCTGAACCCAATTGCCACTGCTGCCATATCGGTTGCTGAATAGCGGCCTGCCATGATGGTATCGGACACACCCATTAAGGTTTGGGTAATTTGAGCAATAAGCAGCGGCCAAGCAAGGTTTACTAGCTGCTTTAATTCGGTTTTTAAATTAGTCAAAATAATTCAATCTTAATTTTTGCGCCTGTCGGCAAGTTAGTCTGTTCTTTTTCCAGGAGAATATAACAATTTGCGGATGCTATGGATGACATGATGCCAGAGCCTTGACTACCATTAGGTTTTACCCAATATTCTCCGTGTTCGTCTTGGTATGCTATGCCTCTTTGAAAATCAGCACGCCCAGCTCGCTTAAAAATAGGAGCAGCGCAGGTAGCGTTAATCGTAAACTGGTTAACGCTTTTGCGTCCCATAAGTTTATGTAATAGGGGCGTTACTAGTTTTTCAAAGGTGACATAAGAGGAAACGGGATTTCCAGGTAAACCACAAAATATGGCATCATTAACCATACCAAACGCAAAAGGTTTTCCTGGTTTAATCGCGACTTTCCAAAAATCGATGCGTCCTACTTTTTCTAATACTTGCTTAACATAATCAGCATCGCCTACGGAAACCCCGCCACAGGATAAAATTAGATCCGCCTTACGACTGGCATCTAATAAAACGTCTGCAATTTTATCGGGATCATCTTCTATGATGCCATAATGAATGATATCTACATTCATTTGCTGCAATAAACCCTGTAATGCGAATCTATTACTTTCGTATATTTGACCATTTTTCAACTTATCGCCAGGCACCACTAATTCATCCCCCGTTGCGATAATTGCCACTCTAGGTTTGCGCAATACAGTTACTGAAGGTTCTCCAATCGAGGCTAATAATGCCATATGTGCAGGCGTGAGTTTTTCTCCCGCTGCGATAACTTGCTGTCCTAATTGGATGTCTTCACCGGCAAGGCGAACACTGTTACCTGCCTTTGTAGCTTGATTCAAAACGATGTTATTTTCGTGTATCGCTACGTTTTCTTGCATCATGACGGTATTAGTACCGGCGGGCAGGATTGCGCCTGTGGTTATTCTGATGCAGTGTCCCGCTTTTACCTCATCATCAAAGGGCTGCCCAGCTAAAGCTTGTCCTTGAATGGTTAATGTGGTGCCTTGGGGTAAATCGTGGTCAACCTGAAACGCAAACCCATCCATTGCTGAGTTATTTTTTGGCGGCACTTGCAGTTTTGCAAAAACAGCCTCTGCGGTGATTCGGTTCAATGCACCTATGATTGAAATAGTTTCCTGCTCTACTAAGGTATCGCATTGCTGCAACATTTTATCTAGTGCATTTTCAATTGGCATTAAGTTCGGCATGGTGGAGTCACTATTTTTCATTCAAATTAACACTAAAGCTGGAAGTAAAGGAGGGCGCTAATATAACGTGATTTTAATGGGTTACCAAATCAAAATAATCAAAACTTTGACTATGATTGTATATAGAAAAGAGGTAGTTAGCGCATTGTGATTATACTAACTACCTAGAAACGAAATTAGTATTTTTCGATGCTGTAGCCTTTTTCTTGCATTAATTTAAGTACGCTTTGCTCACCCGCTAAATGTAATGCCCCAACTAAAATTAATTCGTTTTGTTGGTTGTCAAAAAGTTGTTCAATCTTAGGTAGCCAGTTTTTATTACGCTGAACTAATAATTGATCATATATTTCTGGATAATCACGCTGCATTTCATCAATACCTATTTCTGCTAATTTGTCTAAATCACCGGCACGCCAGGCATTAATCAGTTTTGGCATCATTTCTTTTATTTTTGCTACATCTTTAAGGCTATAGGCAATCATGGCGTCTTCTTCCCCTTTACCCATGTCTGCCAGCATAGCCATTTGTTCTTCAGGTTCTTCAAACCATTTTGCTTGTTTTTGATCGCCCATACCCTTGGTAGAGTAATATACATCTACGCCAGCACTGCTTACCCCCATCATTTGCAGTTCAATCATCGACAAAGTGACGGATAAAAAGCTTGGTTTTAGCATAGAAAATTGTTGCAAAGAGAGATTACGTTGTTGTAAATGAGTTTCAAGATCTTGGTAGGTTTGCTCTGACAAAAAGTCTTTAATGGTCTTACCATCTTGCAATAAAATATACTGTAATGATTGCTGTTGGAATTCGGGACTATTCATTCTGACGATATCGGATTCAAATACTAGCGTATCTGAAGCTTGATAAGCTTTTTCAAACTCTTCAGGCAAAGGATAATCTGTTGCACTTAATACATGGATTGTGCCACCGATAATTACAAAGTCATCTCCTTTACTTATTTTCCATACGGGTGCGGCTTGCGCATAAAAAGATTGCAAAACCATAAATAATGAAATGAATAAAATTTTGTACATGCTGTAAATTCCTTGACGTATTGCTTACTAATTATCCAAATAAAAGAGGGAGTACTTTAGGTTAATCGTGACAGAACAATTGATGTTGTTTACTTGACCATTTCGTTCAATTAAACGTCGATAATACTTTTATATGATGTCTGAACCTATTGATAACATATTTTAATTATTAAAAATATGCCTAATTAGGTTATGGGTGGGGAAATAATATAGGCAATTGCGTTAGCGGGAAAAACAAAAAACAACACCCACTCAATGTAGGTGTTGTTTGAATGTTGAACGACTATTCGAAACCTTAGTGTTCGGCTAACTCACTAGGGGTTAGGTAACCATCTTTGTTCATATCTAATTCTGCAAAAACGGCTGACAACGCTGGATCGCTTGCCGCTTCTTCTACACTTATACGACCATCTGCATCTGTATCTAAAATTGATATTTTGTCTTCTTGTGCATAAACAGAACTACTGGCTAAAACGAACGCGCTGATAAGGATAGCTTTTTTCATCTTCATATCTCCACTTGATTTAGATTTTCGTGTTTCGGATTAATACAGGCACTACTCAAATTGCCTCTTAACAAAACAACAATAACGTTTGTTGTATAAGTGGGGTATTACACTTACCGTGCCAGAATGGAGATGTCTTTTAATATCATATGGTTATGATTAATTTTTGTGGGGAGGGTTGAAATGCTGTGAGAAAAGCATGTAAATAACATGTTAATGTGTGTATGTTCGGTCACACTAATCGAAGGGGTAAAATATTTATCAAATAAATCATGGAGATAGGGTGGTGCAAAAAAGTGACAGCAAACTATCCCCATGACTTATAACATAGACTTTACATACTGCGAGTGTTACTTATCCAAACCGTTTGATACGGTGATAAAATAAAATCAGAATGATCTAAAATGATTTCATTTCCAGTGATGAGATCCCACCAACAGTCTGTTCCAATTAAGTTAATATCCGACATAACAACAGTTTGCTGTGTATCTGTGATATTGCTTATACAGAATATGCTTTGTCTTCTATCGATACTTTGTCGCCAAAAGCCAAATAATTTAGTCCCTAACTGCAAGGTAAATTGTGTGGCGTTGGGATGAAATGCCTTTTGATTAATTCGAATTGACAGTAAATGATTCATCCGTTGAAGTGCTATGGCATGCTGGCTGTCTTTATTACTCAGTTGATCTTCAAGTTCCGACATATCCCAGCGCCTACGGTTAATGGAGCGATTCTGGCTGGTATTAGTGACCCTTTCATAATCATTCCCGGTGGCCAGTAAACTATGCACATACAACCCAGGTATGCCTTCAAGTGCAAACATAATTTCGTGAGCACAAATGAATCTTTCCATACCTAAATTATCAGGTCCTTTAGTGGTTCCTTTTAACGCATCGAATAAAGCGATATTAATTTCGTAGGGTTTTTGCTTGCCACCGGGTAGGGTACGCCAAGACACCATCCCGCCAAAACTCTGCATAGTGTTAACCAAGGTATTGATTTCTTTTTCATCGAGTAAACCCTCTGCTGGGCGCAGACCTATGCCGTCATGGGAGGCAATAAAGTTAAAATAGGTCGTCCCGTTTTGTGCAGGGGGCATGCTCATTTGCCAGTTCTTTAAATAAGTACAGTCTCCGGTAACCAATGTGTTGACCAACAGCGGTGGCAATGAAAAGTTGTACACCGCATGGGCTTCGTTAGCATTACCAAAATATGTGAGGTTTTCACGATTAGGAATGTTAGTTTCGGTAATAATAATACTGTCGTTTTGCGCATATTCGATTAATGTTCGAAGTAAGCGAATAACTTCATGGGTTTTTTCCAAATTGATGCAGGTAGTGCCTGATTTCTTCCAAAGAAAAGCAACCGCATCTAACCTGAAAATTCTGACACCATGATCCAAGTATTGACGGATTATTGAAACAAAGGCCTCCAAAACCTTAGGATTTTGAAAGTCAAAGTCCACCTGATCATGACTAAAAGTGCACCACACTTTTTTAATTCCGTTCTCGGTTTTGGTTTCCCGTAACAATTCCGATGTGCGCGGTCTTACCACGTTAGAGATATCGTAATCGTCATCAACAGTGAAGAAAAAATCACTGCCAGTGCCTTCACATTTAATAAAATTATCAAACCATACGCTGCGCGAAGAGCAGTGATTAATGACCAAGTCGGACATTAAGCGATAATTGCTGGAAATTGACTTAACGTCTAACCAATTACCCAGAGATTCATTCACACTCGAGTAGTCAATCACCGCGAAGCCATCATCTGAACTATAAGGAAAAAATGGCAATATATGCACCGCATTAATTGTATCTTTCACATATTTGTTCAAAAACTGGTGTAACGTTACCAATGGATTCTGCGTTTCTGACTCTATGCTATCCCCATAGGTAATTAATATAATGTCCTGTTCGTTCCAATGATTTTGATGAGGCACTGGAACCTGTCTATCGCTTACCTCATCTAATCTCATTGTAGTGATAAGAGACTTTGCGATTTCCTCACTACTTTGAGGAATATCAACCCCTTGATAAATGACATCTAAGTGATGTTGTACTTTTTCACACAGCCAGGTATAAGCTTCAGACATTTATGTATCCCCTTACTGTTAATATCGAAACTCTTCGTAGTCCATTTCAACTGCATCTTTGATGCGCTCAAGTATATCTGGAACAGCACTAATAACTCGGTTCCAACTCGGTATGAAGGGGGTTTCCATTGGGTTTTCAAGGAAACTTTGACCTGCTTTCATAATGTTTTCAGCAAACATTTCTACCGCTTTTTCTTCTCTATGGATGTCTAGTTCTAAACCATTCATTACCGCATCGTTGTGGTATGTTTCAACAAAATCTAAAGCAATACGAAAATAGGTCGCTTTGAGTGTACGGAAGGACTCATTGGTGAATGTAAACCCTTGCGTTGCCAACTTACGAAATAGTGCTTTGGTAATGTCTATGGACATTTTAGACAAGCCACCTTGATCGTTATGTAAGGATAGATCTTGGTGTTTGTGGTCATAAGTTTCAGCAATGTCTACCTGACACAAACGATTATGGGAGTAGTTTCGGTGCATTTCGGACAACACGCCTATTTCTAATCCCCAATCGCTAGGAATACGAATATCATTTAACACATCACGTCTGAATGAAAATTCGCCCGCCAATGGATATCTAAAACTGTCCATGAATTCTAAGTATTCGTTATTACCTACGGTGCGTTTTAACGCTCGTAACAACGGAGTCACTAATAAGCGGGAAACACGACCGTTAATTTTCCCATCTGCTACACGGGCATAATAACCTTTACAAAATTCATAATTGAACTGTGGATGAGCAACCGGATAAATCAATTTGGCAAGTAAGCTTCGATCATAGGTTAAAATGTCACAATCGTGCAGCGCGATGGATTCTGCCCGTCCTGTGGCAAGAATATAGCCCATGCAATACCAAACATTGCGGCCTTTACCCATTTCTTTTGGCGCTAAGCCCATGTCGGCTAATTCTTTATCAATGGCTTTTAAACGCGGGCCATCATTCCACAAAATACGATGGTGTTGCGGAAGTTTGTCAAAAAACTTAATAGCGTGCTGATATTGTTCTTTTGAAGCTCTGTCCAAACCAATTACAATTTCATTTAAATAAGGAACTTTGCAAATATGATTGATGATTTCAGGCATTGCTTCGCCCTCAAGTTCAGAAAACAAACTTGGCAATAGCAGCCCTAAAGGACGTTTTTTAGAAAAGGCCAACAATTCAGATTCCATTTCATCAATGGGACGTTTTGAAAGTTGGTGTAATGTTGTGGTTATTCCGTTTTGGTAAAAATCAGCCATTTTCTGGCTCCTTTAACGTTAAATTTAATATTTTTTGAAGACATTCAGTCCAACCCTCAGGTCCTTCGAGTTGGCTATCAAACACATTTTCTGTACGTTGTAATTGCGGGTAGTCGTTAACGGGAGACTTGATGCGCACTGCAATGTCTGCAGCATCAAGCATAGCAGCATCATTTTGACCGTCTCCTAATGCAATTGAAACCCAGTTTATCTCTGGATATTGGCGTTGTAATTCACCGACAAACCAATTTAACGCTGCACCTTTATCTGTTTCTCCTGAAATATGAATAAAGCGTCCGCCTATCAGGGTTTTAGCCCCCAATTGTGTGACGCACTTGATAAATTCTTTCTTTTGTTGTTCGCTTCCAAGCCATAATACTGGTTCACCGTATAACCTATTTGCAGCCCGTTTTGCTTGTTCCGGTTCTAATCCAGTAGCATCACATATCTCGGAAAGTGTCATTTTTGAAAAGTGGGTAAATTGACCGGCAAAATCACTTTCAATTTTCTTTAGTAAACTTAACCAATAACTTTTCTTGGAGGTGAAATTGCGAACCCAATTTTTACCAACCCATTGGGTATGTGCGGGTTTTTTCTTGAAGAAACCATGTGGGATATGGATTGCCGCGCCATTTTCCACAATGAACGGACCTTGTAAGTCTAATTGCTCGGTCAATTCCTGCATTTCATCATAGGTTTTACTGGTATTCGGAATAACTGGAATATTATTTTTTTTCAAAAAAGCGAGCATCTTTTTTGCGGCTTCGTGGCTGTAAGAATGATGATCCAGTAATGTGCCATCCATATCGGTAAAAATGACAAACTGGTCGCTCATTTTATCCCCTTTACGTTGATAATTTTTCGATGTTTATCTAATTCAAATACGACATCACAGGTTTCACTAAGAGTAGCCAAACTCTGATCCGTTAGTCTTTGATAGTGCTGAATAAATCGTTTAATTTCGTTTGCTGACATAATCCCACTGTTAGCTTCAGAATTCGAAGCAGTTGCCAATTTTTGGATAAGTTTTTGTTCTTGCTGCAAGCGCCAATCAAATACACATTCAAAAGAAGGTGCTTTTAACATTACCCAAAAATCCATTAATTGATATAAGTTTTGATATTCAGTTTGCAGTTGTTGATTAACAAAAGTGCGCCAAACGCTATTGCTGTCTTCTTCAGACTCTAAGGTGTTTACCGGAACTGACAGCTGCTCGTTGGTTTGCGCAGTGACTCCCCAGCACCAACCTTCCATCAATATAATATCCACAGGCTCTTCGATGATAGGCCAATCTTCCGTTGGGAAAGGGTCGTCTGTTGCTTTATTAAACCGTGGAATGGCAAACCCAGTTTTGCGTTCCTTTAAACTGAGCAATACTTGTTTTAATAACGCTGTATCGTGGGTCCCTGGTACGCCACGGGTCGCTAATAAAGGATGTATATTTTGCGCTAACTGTTGTCGATAATCTTTTGAAAAATAAAAGTCATCGAGTGAAAGGTTTATCACGCGCAGTTGTTTTATTTCTACTAAATAGGTGAGTACCAGTTCTGTTAGGGTGGATTTACCAGAACCTTGGCAACCATTAATACCAACAAAAATCGGCCCTTCTGCACCGTCATGGTGCATTTTTAGTTTTTCAGCTAAAGGGATGAACCATGTTAGCGCAACGTCGCCAAAGTTCGCATCGAGTTGGTGTTTTTCGATAAAGGCTTCAAGTAGCCTTTTAGATTCTGGGGTTACCTTCAAAATTAGCCTTTATAGAGTAAATAATTAATTGGAATTTTCATTATCATCAAATAGAACTTACAACAAACGTGCCAATATGGTGCTAATTTTATTTATACAATTGTGCAAAATAAGATTCATTGATTTCAAATAAGCTCGATTATCTTCATCAACAATAAACAATTTGCGTTGCACCTCAATAGTGAGGTTAAATGCCATTATCAACAATGCTATACTAACGCTCAGTAAGATCTTAATATAGTAAGTGATAGTAAAAATGAAACTCCGAGCCTCTATTACTAAGTATTGAAATACAATATAGGTAGTTTTGGCCGCAACTATAATGGGTTGCCAGGGTAAATTGGGAAACTAGTTTGCCTCCCGCTACATGTTCAACAATTTGGTTGTTCGTGACTTTGGAAAGGTGTTTAACGTGTTAAAAGATAAATATGGACGTCGCTTCCATTACTTGCGGCTGTCCGTCACAGATGTTTGTAACTTCAGTTGCGACTATTGCCTTCCTGATGGTTACCAATGCGACTCCGATCGTAATTTTTTAAGTTTGTCTGAAATTCGCCAAATATGTGCTGGTTTTGCAGAGCTAGGAACTAAGAAAATTAGGATAACCGGAGGTGAGCCCTCATTACGCAAAGATCTCCCTGAGATTATACAAATTGCCGCCTCAACACCTGGTATTGAACAGGTTGCAATTACCACCAATGGTTATCGTTTAGAACAGCAAATCGACTCTTGGGTAGATGCGGGTCTGAATTCGCTGAATGTCAGCATAGATAGCCTTGATCCTCGCATGTTCGAAAGTATCACCGGACACGATAAACTCGAAACGATTTTGGCAGGTATCAGTCGTGGTATTGAACGTGGCTTAAAAGTCAAAGTAAATGGCGTGCTAATGCGCCAATATAACGGTAACGAACTCAGTGTATTTTTAAACTGGTTAAAACATACACCTATTACCTTTAGACTTATTGAATTGATGGAGACGGGTGAAAACAAAGATTTTTTCAAATTTAATCATTTGTCTGGTGAGCCAATTCAGCAGTATCTAACTGAAAACGGTTGGAGCCCAGTGATCCAAAATAACACCGCCGGGCCCGCTCAAGAATTTTGGCACCCTGATTATCAGGGTAAAATTGGCCTTATCATGCCTTACAGTAAAGACTTTTGCGCGACCTGTAATCGACTTAGAATAAGTGCAACTGGTAAGTTACACCTATGTCTTTTTGCTGATAAAGGTTTGGATATTCGAGAATATTTACAACAACAAGATACACAGCAATTACAGCGACAATTGCAAAAATTGTTAGGTGATAAAGATGCAACGCATTGGTTAGATCAAGGTTTCACGGGTGCCACTAAACACTTGGCAATGTTAGGCGGTTAAAGATGTTGGCTGAACCAGACTGCTTAAGCAAAACCTTGGGACTGATTTTAGCCGGAGGGCGGTCTAGTCGAATGGGGGTTGATAAGTCCACATTGAATCTGGCTGGCGTGTCTTTTTTACAACTTGCCATCAATCGTTTTGAATCCATCGGGATCAAAAATCAGGTGATTAGTTCTAACACCTTAAAAGGTGCGCTTACCGACAGATTGATTGATAAGGGGCCTTTAGCTGCACTGGATGCGGTATTAAGTCTTCCTGAACATCGATTAGCCAATGTCGACAGCTTATTAGTTGTTCCCATTGATATGCCGGTATTCCCAGCAGATAGTCTAAAGCAACTTGCTTTACAGGGGCGAGAACAGCATTCAGCTTGTTATTTCCAATCTCATCCTATGCCGTTTTTTATCATCTTAGATGATAATTTTAAGCAAACACTCAATGGGCAAATTCAATCCAATGATCGATCTATATTTTCGTTGCTGAAAAAACTCGCCGCAACTGAAATTGAATTGTCTGAAGACCAAATTTCACAACATGCTTTTTATAATGTAAATACGCCCGAACAAATGCAAAAAGTGAAACAAATGTTTCCATGCTAGATGGGGTTTAGAACAGTTTTATGGAGGACAAATGCCTGCTACCAGTAAGTTTATAGCACTGAATATCGCAGTGTTAACTGTGTCGGATACCCGAGATGAGGAAACTGACACATCGGGACGTTACCTAGTTGAGGCGGCAAGCAATGCTGGGCATCAAGTGGTGGAGAAGCGAATTTGTAAAGATGATAAATATCAACTGCGTAGTATCGTTTCTAATTGGATCTTAGCGGAAAATGTTCAGGTAGTGATCACCACTGGCGGCACAGGCTTTACACCAAGGGATATGACTCCAGAAGCATTAGAAGTACTATTTGATAAGCAAATCGAAGGGTTCGGCGAGCTATTTCGACATATTTCTTATCAACAAATTGGTACTTCTACTGTGCAATCCAGAGCGCTGGCAGGAATGGCAAACGGCACAGCTATATTTTGTTTACCTGGTTCAACTGGTGCATGTAAAACCGGCTGGCAAGATATATTACTGGAACAATTAGATAGTCGTCATAAACCTTGTAATTTTGTGGTTCACCTAAAAAACCTCAATATTGAGCAATGCGAAAGTAGGGGATAAGGTGAGTAATCAGTCAACAGAAAGTGGAAAAAGCCTAAGCCATATCGATCACAAAGGTCGGGCAAATATGGTGGATGTAACCGACAAAGCCGTCACACAAAGAACAGCCAGTGCGTCTGGATTTGTGCAAATGCAGGCTGATACATTAACTATGATCGCAAATGGACAACACGCAAAAGGTGATGTTTTTGCGGTGGCTCGCATTGCAGGTATACAAGCCGCGAAAAAATGCGCTGATCTAATTCCGCTGTGCCACCCATTAATGCTATCTAAAGTACAAGTGGATTTTAATGTTGATACAACAACAAATCGCGTAAATATTTTGGCTACCTGCAAACTGGCGGGGCAAACTGGCGTTGAAATGGAAGCGCTGACGGCTGTTTCTGTCGCTGCATTGACGCTTTTTGATATGTGCAAAGCGGTTGATCCGCATATGTTAATTGGCGATATTAAAGTTGAGCAAAAAAGTGGTGGAAAGACAGGCAATTGGCACCGCAGCGAATCTCAATCGTGTTAAAGAGGGTTTGATGAAAATACTGTTTTTTGGTCAACTGAGAGAACAACTGGGTGTTGCAGAATTATTGTTAAGCGAAACCCCCGATACTGTGCATGCTTTGCGTGATGTTTTGGCTTCTAAGGGCGAACTTTGGCAACAGTATCTATCAAGCGGTAATATTTTGGTTGCGGTTAACCAGACCATAAGTGACTTTGATACTGTTTTACAAGCAGATGACGAAGTGGCGTTTTTCCCTCCGGTCACTGGAGGCTAATAATGTTTAAAGCAAGCCAGTTAATTAACATTCTCGTACAGCTGCAAGATTTTGAGCATGCTGAAGAATATCAACGACTAAAAAATCATGGTACTCAATATGGTGCCATTGTTACCTTCACTGGTTTAGTTCGGGATATGAATTTAGGTGCAAATGTCAAGGGATTATTCCTCGAACATTATCCTGGAATGACGGAGAAAGTACTCGAAGATTTGGTTCTACAAGCGACCCAAAAGTGGTCATTAGGCGCAATCACTATCATTCATCGAATTGGGCAGTTAGATGTCAATCAACAGATTGTGTTTGTCGGAGTGAGTGCTAAACATAGAAAAGAGGCGTTTGAGGCTTGCCAGTTTTTAATGGATTTTTTAAAAACCCAAGCGCCCTTTTGGAAAAAGGAACTTAGGGACGATGCTGAGTATTGGATTGAAAAAAGACAATCTGATGATCTTGCTGTAAAAAAATGGAGCAAGTGATAGGCTTCGACTTTCACTATCCCATAAACTCTTCCTAGACCTAAATAACCGCTAATTTGGCCTTAATTGTAGCCTCATTGGCTATTTATATTGCCGTTTATAGGCGCGTTTTATCCGCAACAAATCATGTGTAAATTAACAAATTTTCTAATTTCATTAACAACTTAGCTTGCCAAGTTAAGAAAATACTATCAACATGGTACAACTGAACAAAATAGTTAATCTAATTAAATGATTTGTTTTATAAAAAAGAGTAAAAGGAACCTCTAATGAAAAGTCTAGTTACTGATTTACCCAGCAAATTTTCCATTTGTCAAAAAGGCCTGATTACCAGTATCGCATTAGCTTTGTCTTCCAACAGTATCGCTCAACAAACACCGCAAGCGGATACTGACAATGAAGAAGAATATGAAGTCGTTGTTGTTACCGCCCAAAAAAGAACCCAACAATTATCTGAAGTCCCCATCGCAATTTCGTCTTTCAGTGCGTCCAGTATTGAGCAAACTGGGATTACCCAATTAACTGAACTTGCTGATTTCATTCCTAATTTATCCATTACTCGCACCACTGACTTTACCTCGGCCATTACGATTCGTGGGGTAGGGGCGAACAGCCGAAATATCGGTTTTGACACGCGAGTAGGGGTTTATTTGGACGGCGTATATCTTGGTCAGTCTCCAGCTCTAAACCAAGAGTTACTTGATTTAGAACGAGTAGAAGTATTACGCGGACCACAAGGTACCCTGTTTGGTAAAAACACGGTAGCTGGTGCAATTAATTTAATATCCAAAAAGCCGTCTGACGAGCTCGAAGGAAAATTGAGTGCTTCTATAGGTAACATGGGCGCTCGGGAAATTCAGGGCCAGATTAACGTACCCATTTCGGATACCAGTGCGGCTAAATTTTCGGTTACTAAGTTGGATCGTGATGGGTATATCAAAAACCTTACGACAGGCAACGATTTAAACGAGCGTGATGCCTTAGCTTATCGCGGTCAGTTTCGCTCACAACTATCTGACAAGTTAGAGCTTAACTTTAGCGTAGATGGACTGAACACCGAACGCCTATCATTTTTAGGGGAAGCGATTTCCGATACCCTAAGCACTATGCTGGATTTGGCTGCTCCTGAGAAAGATGAAGTCGCCACCACTATAGATACCTTTGAGAAGCGCGATATAGTCGGCGGATCATTAGACTTGTCTTATTCTATGGACAATGGCTACGACATAAAATCAATTACAGCATATCGTGATACCGATATTTTTTATCGTAATGATTCGGATTATGCAGCGGCTGATTTATTGGTGATTGAATATTCTGATCAATATGAGCAGTGGTCTCAAGAATTTCAATTCATCTCTCCACAAAATGATTCCGGCCTTGATTACGTCGCTGGATTGTATTTATACCGTCAAGACGCAGATACTCGACGAGATGCAATCAATGGTGTCCATTCATTCTTGTTTGGGAACGTACCAGGTTCAGTAGTAACCAATACTGGCTTTGTGACAACCGACAGTTATGCCGCTTATTTTAACGGTGGTTATGACCTGAGCGAAGACAGCTCGCTAGCTTTGGGATTGCGCTATACGGATGAGACAAAAGATCTTGATTGGTTGCTAGACGGTTCTGCTTCAGGGATTTTTGGTATTGGTAGTACTGACGGTCAACTGGTCGACTCACGTAGCGACAACTATGTATCTTATGCACTGAGCTTTAACCATGCTTTTAATAAAAACCTAAACGGTTATGCTAAATATTCAACTGGCTTTAAAAGCGGTGGTTATAATCTCGACTTCATCACCAATGCCGACCTCGCAGCGGGTATTCAATTTGATAAAGAAACCGTTGGTAGTGCAGAGTTGGGTTTAAAAGGTAACTTTTACCGTAACAGCTTAATTTTAAACTTCGCAGCATTTAGTTCTGAATTTAAAAACTATCAAGTTAATCAATTTATAGACTTGGGTAATGGTGCTTCCTCAATTTCAATCCGTAATGCTGCCAAGGCGAATACCCAAGGTATAGAGCTTGAAATGACTTATAGACCTATTAGCAACCTAGAAATTCAAGCAAGTATGGGATTACTGGACACTGAATTTGATAGCTTTCCCGGTGGCCTAACTGGTGGCGGTAATGCCGAAGGAAAAGATCTAATCAATGCACCAGACAGTAATTTTTCGATTGGTGCTCAGTATATAACTGAAATTAGTTCACTTAACGCTGATTTAACGTTGCGCTTTGATGTTACTCACAGTAGTGGATTTTTTACCACAGTTGATAATGTCAAAACTGCAACGTTGGCCGATGGCACTGTTGTCGATTTTGGCCATGTGAACAGCATCACTCTAGTTAACGCGCGCATAGGTCTACTCGGCACTAACAATGGTTGGGAAGCGTACCTTTGGGGCCGTAACTTAGCTGACGTTCGTGATCCGACTGATAATCGTAAAGACTTTTTCGGTACGGTTACTTCAAATTATCAAGAGCCTCGCACTTACGGTGTAGAAGTGGTTTATAGCTTCTAAGGAGAAAACAATGCGAGTATTTTTGTTGTGTTTAGCATTTGTCACATTTGCTAGTTTATCTCAGGAAAAGAGGCAGCCACCAGCGTTGCCTGATTTTCCAGATTATCCGCCAGTAAGTGAAGTAACGGCGCAGACCAATGGCGATGTTTACTTTTCTTCAGTTACCCCTGGAGATTACAAATGGCTTGTCTTAGCGGAACAAAATCTCGCTGAAACTACCGTAAAAGCGCAATTGTTCTTGCCCGAAGGGGCAAGTGCCAGCAATCCAGTTCCTGCAATGGTAATTATTCACGGCAGTGGGGGAATTCTGCCTAGCCGTGAAATTGCCTATGGTCAATGGATGGCTGATCACGGTATTGCTGGTTTAGTGGTTAATTCCTATGGAGCTCGGGGCGTAACTGACGAAACGCCCTATGGGCTGCGAGTGGCCATTGTCAGCGATGCAGATGAAACTGCAGACGCTTACGGTGCGCTAAAATTTCTAAACCAACATCCGGCAATTAATCCCGAAAAAATTGGCTTAATGGGCTTTTCCTATGGCGGAATGGCGACCCGTGCCGCTTTGGACAGTCGAATTCATCAAAATATGGCCGCGAAGGTTTTGCCTTTCGCCTTACATCTAGATTATTACGGCCCATGTCATTTTGATTTACAAACCGCTAAAACTACGGGGGCGCCATTATTTAGCTTACGTGGGGCAGAAGACAAATCAAATGACTTGGAGGCCTGTGCACGTCTTGAGAATCGTTTAAGAGACGCAGGTTCCGCAATTGGCAGTACTATCTTTCCAAGTGCTGGACATGGCTGGGAAATGGCTACACCAAGACAATTCATCGCCACCTTAAATCCAGCACCCTGTAATCAAGTTTTGTTGGAAAACGGTGATTGGCAAATAGAAGGTAAAACAATTACTGTGCCTGATGAACTAAGTCGCCAAGAAAAGTATCTTTTCCGACTCGGCTTATTAGGACAAATGAAACAGTCTTGTATGTCTGAGGGATATATCATGGGACAAGATAAACAAACCCATGGATTATCTAATTTGCTACTTTCCCAATATACCTCAGCCTATTTATTAAATTAATCTCAGCACAATGGAGTTGCTATGAAATCGTTTTCGACTGTAATCTTTGTTTTATGTAGTTTGCTATTGTTGTTTCCAATTAGCAGTCACGCCAATCCACAATCTAGCAACAGCATAAAACGTCTTAGTTCTGAGCAATTTAAACAGTTAAATTTGCCCTTTTCCCAAGCAGTAGAAGCGAATGGGATCTTATATTTATCAGGCGAGTTAGGTGTGATCCCCGGCCAACTTAAACTAGTGGAAGGGGGCGTGGTAGCCGAAACACATCAAGCTCTGCAAAATATTAAGGCAACCTTAGAGAGATTTGGTTCAGGCATGGACAAAGTGATCAAATGCACCTTGTTCTTAGCTGATATTAACGAATGGGGGGATGTCAACAAAGTCTATATTGAGTATTTCAAAGAGTCTCTACCTGCTCGCAGTGCCGTTGCTGGTAGCGGTCTAGGTTTAGGCGGTAGGGTTGAAATTGAATGTATGGCTTTGGCCGCAGACGCATAAAAATCGGAACCGGCGGCTGGTTATTTGACATTTAAGTTTAGCCAGTCGTTGTGTTATTCTCGCCCGCATTCAAACCTGCCAAACAAACATACACTATGATAGAAAGAATCGAAAGCACCCCGCGGATGAGCCGCATTGTTAAACATAACGGCACCATTTACTTATGTGGGCAAGTCTGCAAAGACGCTGAAAAAGATATTACTGAACAAACAACTACTATGTTGGAAAAAGTCGACGAGCTTTTACATAAAGCAGGAAGCGATAAAAATCACATATTGTCAGCAACCATTTATGTCAAAGATATGAGTTACTTTTCTGCGATGAATGCCGTATGGGATGCATGGGTTCCAGAAGGCCACGCACCGGCTCGTGCCTGTGTTGCAGCAAAAATGGCAAGAGAAGCGCTGTTAGTCGAAATATCAGTGGTTGCAGCAGAAAAAAGTTAAGCACAAGTTTTACGCCGCGCGTAATCTATATTTTTGTTAGACTAGCGCGCTATATCGATTATAAATTAGTAAATAATGAAAGATTGTAATCAATGCGGAAAGTGCTGTATTAAATACGGCGGTGGCGATCTTAGCGCGAGTAAAGAAGAAATTGATTTGTGGGAAATATTTAACCCCGAGATATTTGAATACGTTAAGAATAATCAAATATGGTTCGATCCTGAGTCGGGAAACAGATTGAAAACCTGCCCATTCTTGGAAATCGAGCCTCAACAAAACCCGCTTTCCAGCAAAAAGTATAGCTGTAGCATTTACCAAAATAGACCAGAAGATTGTCGCCATTATCCCAGTCTTATTTCAGAAATGATAAGGGATGAATGTGAAATGATTGAAGTTAAAGATTTAACAAATCAAAAGCAGGCGCAAAAGAAACTTGATGTTCTGATGCAAGATAGTCGCCCTGCAAACGGTTAATAAGCTGGCAATCACAAATAGGTGATTGCGCTTAATGAATTCACTCGCTATGTTTGCGCAGAACATGTGTTGCAGTGGCGTTAAGCCTAGCGTTTGTATCTGCAGTTATCCCTAATTACATGCTTAAACCGTTGCCGTGAGCACTGCTCGAATGGGTGCAGGGTAGCCCTCAATCGTTTTTGTATGATCGTTGGGGTCGAGAAAATCAGCTAATGATTGACTGTCCATCCACTCTGTTTTGCGTTGTTCATCTAAACTTGTAGGTCCTACATCAACCACTTTTACATGTTTAAAGCCAACTCGTTGCAACCACACAGTTAGCGCCTTTGTACTGGGCAAAAACCACACATTACGCATTTGCGCATAACGTTCACCGGCCATTAATACGCTGTGCTCATCCCCCTCAACTACCAGCGTTTCTAGGACCAATTGTCCACCAGGTCGCAGTTGCTGTTTCAGTTGTTGTAAAAAATCAATGGGGCTACGTCTATGATATAAAACACCCATAGAGAAAACCGTATCGAAGGCTTTTAAATCAGGGAGTTGTTCTACGCCAATGGGTAACAAATGAATGTTAGGGTTAGGATTAAAATGTTTAATGACCTGAAATTGCATTAAAAACAATTGCGTTGGGTCTATGCCTACAACAAAGTTTGCATCTTCCCCAAGCATCCGCCACATATGGTATCCACTGCCGCAACCAATATCTAATACTGTCCTGCCTGCGAGGGGGGCAATATGGGGCAGCACACGGTCCCACTTCCAGTCTGAACGCCATTCTGTATCAATAAAAATATCATGAATATAAAATGGACCTTTGCGCCAAGGTTTAAACTGTTTTAACAAACCGGTTATTTGGCGTTTGGTGTATTCATCAATATCGTCTGCAGTACCCATTCTAACCGCTTCTTTCAAATCGGTCTGTGACACATTAGTTTGCGGAAGTTTGCTTAGCAATTTTTGCCATTTGGCATAATCACCATGTAACTGCTGCTTTTCCCAAGCCGAAATTTGCGCGGGCAATACTTCTAGCCAATCACTTAATTGAGTCTGTGCAATAAGCGCATAAAATTGTTTAAACCAGTCATGAGCCATACTTATTTAACCACCAACATTGAAGTGAAATTGAAGCAACAAAACCACATCACAAAATTCTTAAAGCCCGCATTGGCCAACCTATTTTGATGGGTAGGTATGGAATCAATTAGCATGACGTTTTCAATTGCAGAGCGTTTTTGACTTATTTCCAATTCGCTGTATCCGTTATTTCGTTTAAATTCGTGATGTAAATCAATCACTAGTTCATTGGCTAAGCTGTTTTCATGACTAATTTTTTCAGACAGCACAAGAACCCCGCCAGGTTTCATCCCAGAGTAGATTTTTTGGATAAGAAAATCTCGTTGATTCGGAGGGATAAACTGCATAGTGAAATTCAGCACAACTACCGAGGCGTTGCTAATCTCAAAATCAAGAATATCATCACAGTATACATTTACAGATATGTCAGATTTAAATGCGTTAAGGTGCAGTAGGCATTTATCTACCATTGCCTGAGAGTTATCAACGGCTATGATTTTACAGTCCGATTGTTTAACACTGCGACGCATGGCTAAACTCGCAGCACCTAACGAACAGCCTAAGTCGTATAGATTACTGTCTTGCTGAGCAAAGCGATTGGCAATTAAACCTATATTATCGATAATGGTGCTGTAACCCGGTACCGAACGTTGGATCATATCTGGAAATACTTGCGCAACTGCTTCATCAAAACAGAAATCGTTTACTTTTGATTTTGGTTGCGAGTATATCGCGTCTTTTTGGCTCATCGTTTTTAACTCACAAACACGATTAAAGAAAATTTTCGGCAATTCTACCTGTGGCGATCGGTGTAAGCAAATCGAGCTAAAACTTTGAATATTTGAATACAACTGTAAAAACTTAGTTTAAACTTATCAAAATATAGACTAAAGTCTAAGCGTAATTTTGACGATATATTAATAATTAAAAATACAAGGGAAGTTTCATGCCAAAATTTCTAATAGCGGATGACCATCCGTTATTCAGAGAAGCATTAAAAGGTGCTTTGACTCCTTTATATGAGGAAGTGCAATTCGTTGAATCAGATGGGCTTGAAACAACGTTAGAGTCAATCCAAGCTTGTTCGGATATTGATATCATACTGCTTGATTTAAGCATGCCAGGCTGTGAAAAATTTTATGGGGTTATTCGTGTTTGTGGAGATTTCCCTGACATCCCTGTGATTGTTATTTCTGCTAGCGATCATCCCAAGATAATCTCTCAGGCCCTTGGTTACGGCGCAAAGGGCTTTGTTTCAAAATCAGCTGCTGTTGCATCCATTGCAGAGGCAATAGATACCGTTCTTGAAGGTGGTACTTGGGTACCTGAAGATTTGAAAAGTAGTATCGATAGCATATCTGGTGAGCAGCAAGAGATCGCATTGATGGTTGCCGAGTTAACCCCAAAGCAGTTTCAGGTGCTGAATTATTTGCAAGAAGGCTTGCTTAACAAACAAATCGCTTATGATATGGATGTGACTGAAGCAACTGTTAAAGCGCACACTAGTGCCATATTTAAGAAGTTGAAAGTTAACACCAGAACGCAAGCTGTATTGTTAGTTGAAAAGTTGCAGTCTAATATTTAGATATTCCGAAAACTCAAATTTAACTAATTTTTCAAGGTCTTTTTGATGATAGATTATGCTTTGCCATTAGTTGATTTGCATCGGCATTTAGATGGTAATATTCAACCCCATACAATATGGGAACTTGCCCAAAAACATCATATTCAATTACCTGCTAACACGTTGCAAGAAGTGGAACAGTTAACCCAGATTAATGATAAAACCAGTGATCTGTTGGCTTTTCTGGCAAAACTTGATGTGGGTGTGTCAGTTTTGGCTGACTATGATGCTTGTTATAAAGTGGCATATGAGAATATGCGAGATGCTAAGAATAGTCGCTTAGATTACGTTGAATTGCGCTTTTCTCCTTACTACATGGCTAAATCTCACGATTTGAATATGGTTGAGCTGATTGCCGCTGTTATTGATGGGGTCAGAGCCGGCGAAAAAGACTTTGCTGTGAAAGCCAATTTAATTGGCATATTGAGTCGCACCTTTGGTGCACAAACTTGTATGCAAGAACTTGATGCTTTATTGGCTTACCAAGACGACCTAGTTGCACTAGATTTAGCTGGCGATGAATTGGGTTATCCTGCTGAATTATTTATGGATCATTTTGTAAAGGCCAGAGATGCAGACTGGCACATTACCGTCCACGCCGGAGAAGCAGATGGTCCACAAAGTATTTGGAATGCGATATACAAGCTAGGCGCTTCTCGGATTGGTCATGGTGTTACTGCTGTGCAAGATGAAAAGCTGTTGGCGTATATGGCAGATAATAAAATTGCGATTGAGTCTTGCCCAACATCGAACTATCAAACCGCTACTGTAAAAAATTTAAAAAAACATCCGATGGCGACATTTTTAAAGCACAATGTTTTAGTCACTTTAAACACTGATGATCCTGCCGTTTCAAATATTGATATTGCCCATGAATACCAGATTGCGCATGAAGTTTTAGGGATATCAGAGCAGCAATTAAAAACCATCCAACTGAATGGGGTTAAAGCTGCTTTTTTAAGTGACGATGAGAAAAAAGCATTGTTAAATAAAGGCGTATAAGGGGCAGAGCATTCCGCTTAGCGTTAGCTTAAACCCAAGGTTGCGAATAACACAATTCAACAGTAGTAAAATCCCTAAGGTTTGGCATCTGCTAAAACAATCCTAGTTTTATGGCAACTAATGATAGGTTGCCCATGAAAATTTGCATGTAAAATATGACAGGTCCAAGCCTTCTATGAAATCAATTCTATTGTTAAACATCCTCGTTTTTATTGGGTTAATCAGCGGGTGCGCGTCGCAACCAAAGGTTTATATTTACGGCAAATACCTCGATAAACAACAAACTAATGAACTCAATGAAGCGTTAACGGCACGCAATTTTTTAGTTGAGTTTAATGATTTCGATTTTCCCACCTCGATTACCCAAAATACCATCTTGTATTCATTATTATTAGAGGATGCTGAAACATTAACGGTTGCACAAAACATATTTGAACAATTAGATATAGCTGTCGATAATGTGCAAGGTTTGACGAAAGGGAACCATTGGTACACGAAAAACTCGCTAGCTTTATTTGTATTTCCAGCTGAAACAAATCTTCATAGCGGTGTATTTAAGCAAGATCTTGCACAAACTTATCAGCTTGAAGTAAACGAAGATTGCCAATTGAAGGCTGATTTAGAATTGAAGCCCAATGGCAAATACCGTTTTATTATCGATAATCCCGCTACACAGCTTAACAAATATTTACAGGGCGATTGGCTTTATCGGCAATATCCATATTTAGAACTTCGTCCTGATAAGGAACCTTATAGTTCAGGGTATTTTCAGATTTCTAAAATCTCAGAGCAGGATCAGATCAGTAAAATTGATTTTATCCGTTTAACGGCTATTGAGTCTAAAGTTGTTCCTGCTGGTTGCACGCTAGAATTCGGCCTCCGCTATTAACCATTAGCAATGGGGGAGTTTTAATCTGGTTAATTTGTTAGCGCGAGGATGAACGCAGGTTTGTAGGTTTTAAGCTGACAAAAAAAATCCCACTTAGTAAGTAGGATTTTTAGTTCTAGGCATATTTTCTAGTTCTAGACGGTCTATCCCTATTCAGTTCTAGACAGTCTATTCCTTTTCAGTTCTAGACAGTTTTTCTAGTTGCTAAAAAGTGCTTTAGCTTGCCTTGCTGCGGGGCTTTCTTTTAGGTTTGAGTAGGGTTTTATCAGCCATTAGCTCTTCAGGTGCAAAATCGTCAACGTTGATAGTATCTAATCTGCCTTGTTCAGCCCGTGCCATTAATTCAGACTCTTCTTCGGTTAGCACGCCCAATTCCAATCCTTTTTTGCCTACTTCATTTAGCTGCGTAAATGGATAGCGCTCATCTGCAGCTTTACACACTTTGTCATACAGTGGTTCAGCGGCTAAAATGTCATCTAAAATTTGCTCCAATTTACCCATAGGATTGCCTTCGTCACGACCGAGGTATTGGCCTTCAGCTAGACGATTACGGGCCTCACCTGGGGTTTGTAAAAGGGTGGCAATTTTATGATCCAATTCATCACCAGGTTTGGTGAAACTCTTACCAAACGGCATAATAATCGCCCGCAAGAAATAACCTAAAACTTTATTGGGGAAATTATGCAATAACTCATCAATAGCCGTTTCCAATGAATAAAGGCTGTCTTGCATTGCGCGGTGTAACAGCACTAAGTCTTCTTTTTGACGACCTTGGTCATCAAACTTTTTAAGGGTAGCTGATGCTAAGTAAAGATAGCTTAGAATATCCCCTAAGCGCGCTGAAAGCCTTTCTTTGCGTTTTAACTCACCGCCAAGAACAGCCATTGCAACATCTGATAATAATGCCATATTGGCACTGTAGCGCTTCATTGCTTTGTAGTATTTACTGGTTTCATCATCAAAAGGCGCATCGGCTGTGATTGCTCCTGTTAACGAATACCACCAACTTCTGAAGAAGTTACTCATTGCAAAACCAATATGACCAAACACTGCATGATCAAATTCTGCTAAGGCTTCACTTTCATCTTCTTTACCTGCGGCATACATTTCTTTTAACACAAATGGATGACAGCGTATTGCGCCTTGCCCATAAATCATCATGTTACGGGTCAAAATGTTTGCACCTTCAACGGTAATTGAAATAGGTGTTCCTTGATAAGCTCTACCCAAATAATTATTTGGACCAAGCATTATGCCTTTGCCGCCGTGAACATCCATGGAATCGTTTACTACTGAACGGATATTTTCGGTTAAGTGATACTTACAAATCGCTGAAATGACAGAGGGTTTTTCGCCTAAATCGACACCTTTTGTGGATAGAGTTGTTACAGCATCCATCATATATGCGTTTGAGCCGATACGACCAAGCATTTCTTCGATGCCCTCCATTTTACCCACAGGAATTTTGAATTGGCGACGAATTCGCGCGTAAGCGCCCGTTGCTAGGGCAATTGATTTTGTAGCACCGGCAGCTGTTGAGGGCAGGGTGATACAACGTCCCACCGATAAACACTCAACCAACATACGCCAGCCTTGGCCAGCCATTTCTGCACCACCAATTATATAGTCTAGTGGAACGAAGATGTCGGTGCCTTTCAAAGGCCCATTTTGGAATGGGATATTTAAAGGAAAGTGTCGATTACCAATTTCTAACCCCTTTGTATCGCGCGGGATTAAGGCACAGGTAATTCCTAAATCTGACTCACCACCCAACAGACCTTCTGGATCTGTCATCTTGAAAGCTAAGCCAATTACGGTGGCGACGGGAGCTAAGGTAATATAGCGTTTATCAAAGGTAAGCTTCATACCAATGATTTCTTCGCCTTGCCAAGTGCCTTTGCACACTACACCAGTATCTGGAATAGCGCCTGCATCTGAGCCTGCTTCTCTACCGGTTAACGCAAAACAAGGTATTTCTTCCCCAGTAGCGAGACGCGGTAAGTAGTGATCTTGTTGTTCAGTGGTACCATAGTGTTGTAACAGTTCGCCAGGACCTAAAGAGTTGGGTACACCAACGGTAGTAGCCAAAACCGCATTACAACCTGATAACTTTTGTAATACTCTGGATTGCGCATAGGCGGAAAATTCCAAACCACCGTATTTCTTTTTGATGATCATGGCGAAGAATTTGTTGTCTTTAAGAAACTGCCAAGTTTCAGGCGATAAATCGGCCCGAGTATGGTGCACTTCCCAGTCATCAACCATACGACAGGCTTCTTCAACAGGCCCATCTAAAAATGCTTGCTCTTCCGCACTTAAAACTGCTTTTGGAATGGCATGCAATTTTCTCCAATCAGGATTACCACTGAAGATTTCACCGTCCCACCAAACAGTACCGGCATCAATTGCTTCTTTTTCAGTAGTGGACATTTCCGGCATGATTTTACGATACATATCGAGCATTGGCTGTGTCATGTATTGCTTTCTAACAGATTCCATATTCAACGGAATCGCAATGCCTAAAAACACTAACCAAGTGAAAAAGCCAACATATCCAAAGGTAGTTGCAAGTAGCAACACTAAGCCAACAATTACACAGGCGTTAAGTAACCTCAATCGGAGAAAACTGACTACGCCTACAGCACCGATAACGGTGACTAACCACAATATAATATTCATTCTAAAGACCTTTTTCTGACCAAGAAGTAAAAATATGCCTGTTTTTGATGGAGATCAAATGCATTCATCTTATAGCTAATTATAAGCATGGCTATATTACTGATGTTTTCAAGGCTAATTTGCTATTTAGAGGGTTTCCTTGAGTGAAAAATAAGCATTCAAAAGTAATTGAATGCTATTTATCACGTTTCTTGTACGTTATTGCTAAGGAAATGGATGTTAGTTACTTGCCGCAGCTGTTATAAAAGCAGAAAGCTGGATGTCGCCTTGTTCTTCGCCATCCTTAAATTGCTTCAATCTCACTAATTGATAGCCGAGTGATGGCGCAAACCATGCGTAGGTTTCGCGAGTGGAATTAGGACGGACTATTTTAACTTTAACACCTTCTAGTAAACCATAAGGAAGAGAAAGCTGCTCAGTTGACATCACAACTAAATTGTATTGTTTTAATTCGCCGCGATAGTTCAGCAGATTGTACTGTAATTCTTTTTTACCGGCAGCAAGCTGCAGTTGTATGTCTAACCGGTAAAGTTGGTTATCGAATTCATCATGCCACTGTACGCTGGATTCATTATTGATTTTGATGGAGTTTTTTTGCCGATCAAATTGAGCGACTAAACTTTTGTCAGAACCGAAACCGGTGCGTTCGTAACTGTATTTGAAGGGAATAATGTTATCGTCATTAAAGCTAAATAAACTCACTTCTGTGCGTTTATCGGATAAAAAGAACATTGAAACCTTAGACTGATAAGATAAACGAAAACGTTGACGACCAAGAGACTCAAGTTTTAAGTTTGCGGTACCTAGTTCTTTACCAAAACGAAATGCTTTGTAATGGGCATCAAATTCGGTTAATTCGGCAGCGTGTACGCTAGCACCCAAGTTGAGGCAGAATAATACTATTCCCCATAACAAGCATTTAATCAGTCGCATATCCGTTTTGTGGAAGTTCCTGTCCATCTAATACTGCCTTATTGTTGATCATCAGTAATCGCTGCTTACAAAACCAGTCTACAACAAGTGGATATATATTTCGCTCTTGTTGCTGGACCCTTTCGGCTAATTCAGCAGCTGTATCATGCTCAAAAACTGGTACTTTGGATTGAATAATCACAGGACCACCATCAAGTTCTGGTGTCACGAAGTGCACGGATGCACCATGTTCCAAGTCTTTTGCATCAATGGCTTTTTGATGGGTATTTAAACCTTTGTATTTAGGTAACAAAGAAGGGTGGATATTGATCATCCTGCCACTGAAGCTAGTTACAAATTGTTCGGTTAAAATACGCATAAAGCCAGCGAGTACCACTAAGTCAGGTGAGTATTTATCTATTGCTGCTTTTAAAGCTTGGTCATATTCAACACGGCTGTCAAACTCTCGGTGATTAACACAAAGTGCATCGATTCCGGCATTTTCTGCTCGTTGTAAGCCAAACGCAGAGGGTTCATTGGAAATAACCGCTGTGACTTTTGCTAAATCAGTTTTGTCACTGAAATAGTCGATAATGGCCTGTAAATTAGAACCATTACCGGAGACTAATACAACGATTGATTTTGCTGAACGACTCAATTAAACAATCTCAACTTGTTCTTGTTGCTCACCGCATTCAGCGATTTCACCTAGTACCCAAGCATTTTCGCCCAGTTCATTTAGGTAATTTACCGCTGCTTGCGCTTCTGCTTGTGGTAATACAATCATCAGACCAACACCACAGTTAAAAGTTCGGAACATTTCGTGGTCGGTGATATTTCCATTTTCTTGAAGCCAATCAAAAATGGCAGGTCTTGTCCAACTGTTGCGCTGAACTACTGCTTTTGCATTGTCGGGTAATACCCGAGGAATGTTTTCCCAGAAACCACCACCGGTGATATGAGAAATAGCATGAACACTGTGCTTTTCTAACAAAGCTAAGACAGATTTAACGTAAATCCGTGTGGGTTCGAGCAAGTGATCAGCAATAGTACTGTCTGCAAAGGGGGTTTCTGGATCTGTACCACTGACTTCCAGTACTTTTCTGACTAAAGAATAGCCATTTGAATGAGGACCTGAAGAGGCAAGGGCAATGATTGCATCGCCAGGAGCAACTTTACTACCGTCGATTACTTCATCGGCTTCAACAACACCTACACAAAAGCCAGCCACATCGTAATCGTTACCGTGGTACATGCCAGGCATTTCAGCGGTTTCGCCACCAATCAGTGCACAGCCAGATAATTCGCAACCTGCACCTATGCCGCTGACCACTTCGGTAGCCGTATCTACATCAAGCTTACCGGTTGCGTAATAGTCTAAAAAGAATAATGGCTCTGCACCTTGAACAATCAAATCGTTAACGCACATAGCAACCAAATCGATGCCGATACCAAAATGACGTTTAAGATCCATCGCTAGTCTTAATTTGGTACCTACACCATCGGTGCCTGATACGAGTAAAGGAGAACGATACTTTTGAGGAATTGAGCACAATGCACCGAAACCTCCCAAGCCGCCTTTCACTTCTGGGCGGTGAGTTTTTTTGGTCACGGACTTGATTCGTTCTACCAGTTGATTTCCTGCATCAATATCGACGCCTGCGTCTTTATAGCTCAGAGATGGGTTAGAATCGCTCACAATATTCCTCAGTAAAAAATTTTTGCGGATTTTATCAGTATGACAAAAGAAAAGGTACTGTAAATCGAGGTATTTTCTATCTAGACAGTAAACATCGTCAATCAAGAGGTTATTTTTATCTGATAAATATTGCCAAATCGCTTGAAAAACGTACGGTAAAGGCAAACAAGCTTTAAACAAATGGTGAAATTTTAATTTAGATCTATGACAATACCGCTTTGAATTTTCAAGAGTGTTTAATACTAATGCGTTGTCTGCTGTTTTTAACATTGTTAATGGTCGCCCAACTTAATTGGGTAAACGCCGCTGTTGTCGAGGGTTTGTACAATGCGTCTGTTGTGGTTTCAGACCAATCTACGAATGCGCAGAAAAAGGCGGTTAAGCAGGCCCTAGCAGAAGTATTGGTTAAAGTTAGCGGCAATCGCGCGTTATTAAATGATCAAGAAATTAAATCGTATTTAAACAATGCACAAAATATTTTGTTGTCGTACGCTTATGAATCAACACCTGAAGGTTTACTTTATAAAGCTGAATTTGATGTCAATAAAGTGGAAAGTGTTCTACGTTCAACAGGATTTTCCATTTGGGGTAAGCATCGACCGCAAACACTTGCATGGATAGCGATTGAAGAAAAAGGCACGAATTCCCGTAAATTATTGACAGACAGCATTCATCAAAACTTGATAGAGATGGCAAAAGAAACAGCTCAACGTCGGGGAATAGAAGTTGCTTTTCCGGTGATGGATTTAACGGATATCCAACAGGTAAGTGTTTACGATGTTTGGTCGAGCTATACCCAAAATTTAGTCCAAGCCAGTGAGCGTTATGACACCGAATATGTGATGTCAGGGCGTTTATTCTATCGCGATGAGCAGCCCGTTGTTAATCAGTTTGAAGGTGATCCTGAAATACAACCAGAACCTAAAAAACTCGACGTTTGGGTTCTCGAATGGATAATAACTCGGCGGGGAGCATTTGATTCTGGTGAAGTGGAAGCTAGTTCCCCTGAACTTGCAATGCAAAAAGCGATTGATATGGTGGCCGATGAGCTAGCTGCTAAATATGCTATTGAAGCTGTGGCTGGGAACTCGGTTGAAAACAAAACGGAAATTGTAATCGGCAATATTTCATCTCTAACTACTTATATGGAAGTTCTCAACTTTTTAAACAACTTATCAGTGGTTATCGACGTTAGATTGATTGAACAGCAAGGTAGTTTCTCTACTTTTGAGTTAGAGTTATTTGGTGCCAAAGAAAATCTTGACGAAGCGTTTAGGTTAGACAACAGAATGCAAAGTCCAATGGATGATTTTAGCCAACCTGTAGTCAATAAACCCTATTTTTGGAGACCTTAATTTGGTTGGCGATCAGTTACCAAAACAAATTTCTTTAGATGTTGATTTGCCTGACGAACAGACATTCGACTCTTTGGTCGTTGGCAGTAATTCGTTAATTTATCAACATTGCGGTTTGCTTGTTGAACAAAACGACTCCACTGAATTGCCTTTTCTGACCTATATTTCAGGGGCTGCGGGTACGGGGAAAAGTCATTTGTTAGTGGCGATGTCACACAATGCAGCACAACAACAAAAATCCCACTTTTATTTGGCATTAGATGCCTCTCTTCGCTATCCCCATACTATTTTAGATGGAATGGAAAACATTCAGTTGTTGTGCATAGATAACATTCAACATATTCAGCACAGTGAAGATTGGCAAAGAGCGTTGTTCGATTTAATTAATCGTATTCGTGAAACCCAACACTGTAAACTTGTGGTGAGCTGTGATCGTGGACCTAAACAACTGCAATTTGAGTTAGCTGATTTGGTCTCACGTTTGGCTTGGGGAATTAGCTTTAGTTTAGCGCCACTAGACGACCAAGATGCGTGCGAAGCCTTAAATATTAAGGCCAAGCAGCGCGGGATCAGTATCTCCCGTGAATCACTGCAATTTCTGATCAGTCATGCTAAACGAGATATGCATAGCCTTGTCGCTGCCCTAGATGAATTGCAGTTTCAAGGCATTCAAGAAAAACGTAAAATTAGTATTCCCTTCATTAAACAAGTGCTTGAACTTTAATTGTTCAGTTTATCTTGGCCAATTAGCAACTAAATCATTAATCACTTTTAAACCACTAACCACTTCTCTGTAAACATCAAATGCTAAGCGGTTTATTTTCCGAATGTGGCTTTTTCTTTAGCCATTTCATCTTTCAATTTTGGAATGCTTAATCCTAATTCTTTACCTCTAAGACGTGCATAAAAGCTGCAACCAATAAACATTCCAACACTTAAAACAATCTCGATTAACGCATAATAACGTTCATTTTCTACTGCGTAAAAGCTGGTGAGGCCATGCATGATATAAAACATGACAATAAAATTGGCCCACGCATGGGTATAAGGTTTGCCCCTTAAAATCCCCGACATTGGTAACAACAATGGGATGGTCCAAACAAAGGTTAGAAAAATTTCAAATTGTTCACTTCTGCCTGTGGGGTTCGCCAACAGGAGGTGCCAGATTGGAACCCATATTAACAACAATAGGTAACTTACTAAGGCTAATTTTCGATAAATACTGGTTGGAATTTTCATTTTTGTCCTAGTTTTTGCGCTAACATGGCAAGTCGTTTTCCCTGTGCAATGCACAGTGATTGTTCGTCTTGACTTAATATCGATTTGTTTTGCAAACTAACGTGGGTCACGCCATAGGGGGTTCCGCCGGTTACGGTGGAATGTAACTCGGGTTCAGAATAGGGCAGACCACTTATTAGCATGCCGTGATGCAATAACGGGATCATCATGGTTAATAATGTAGACTCTTGCCCACCGTGCATACTGCTAGAGGAGGTGAACACACATCCTGGCTTACCATTTAGATTGGCTGACAACCACAATGAAGAGGTTGAGTCCCAAAAGTGTTTCATCGCACTACTCATATTGCCAAAACGAGTCGGGCTGCCGAGAGCTAAACCACTGCAGTTCGCAAGTTCGTCCAAGCTCACATAAGGATCACCTGATTCAGGGACGGCCTGCTGGCTAAAATCTATGCCTGTGGCTACCTTAGGCACAGTGCGCACTATCACATCAGCGCCTTGCATCTGAGCACCTAAGGCTATTTTATTGGCTAAATTTCGGGTAGCGCCATGCAGGCTATAATACAAAACTAAAATGGGACCCACTAGAGAATTTCCAGCACAGCTTCTGGTGGGCGTCCGATTTTAGCTTGTGTGTTATTCACTACAATAGGACGCTCAATAAGCTTAGGGTAGGTGGCCATTGCCGCGATTAACTGGGCTTTGGTAACACTGTCTTCACCGAGATTATTATCCGTGTAGTCTTTTTCTTTCACGCGCATCATTTTTCGTGGATCATCGATATTCAATTGCTCCATGAGTTGTTCGATTTGCGAAACCGTTAATGGCGTCTTTAAATATTCAATTATTTCCGGCTGAAAACCTTTTTCGGTTAACAACTCTAATGTTTGACGACTCTTGCTACAGCGAGGATTATGATAAATTCGTAAGTTTTGCATAATATGATTACTTTTCATTGCCAATTAAATTGCAGTATTCTAAAGGTTAATGCACAACGGCAACAAATGTTATTTGGATTTGTTCGAATAATTTCATGTTGAGACGAATTAGAAGTATAGGGTAGCGCAAAGTTTATGTTTAAAAAGTTAATCTTCGTGAGTTGCGGTTTAGCTGCGGCTATAGCTGGTTTTTACTTGTCGTTGAGCCTCAAATCTGATTTTACTACTGTGGAAGGGCAAAGTTACCAATGGCAAGATTTTAAAGGACAGTATTTAGTCGTGAATTATTTTGCAGAATGGTGCGCCCCTTGCCTGAAAGAGCTCCCTGAATTAAATCAGTTTGAATCTTTTGCGAAGGAGCAACCCGATGTGTCGTTGCTGGCGGTTAACTTTGATAATTTAGGTGATCCTGAGTTACAAGAGTTAAAACAGAAGTATCAAATTGATTTTAGGGTTATATCCGGATTGCCAGAAAATGCCGTTTTTCATAAGCCGAATTCCCTACCTACTACCTTTATTATTGGCCCTGACGGTGCACTAATTAAGCAGCTACAAGGTGAACAAAATAATGCTAGTTTACAGAATATTATCACTCAACTGCGTCAGCGACACAGCTTAGCGTCAAGTTAAAGGGCTTTAATCTTGTCTATTTGCTCTCTAATTTGATCGATTCTGGCTCTAATTCGTTGTTTCTCTAATTGTCGGTCACCGGCAAAATTATATGCACTGTGCAGCTCATCTATGGCTCTAGGATAAGCTCCAACTAATGCAAATACTTCCGCTTTACTTTGATGCATCTCTAGCATCTGACGATTTTCAAGGTAAGCATCTGTGAGTAACTGCAGGGCCAACAGATTATTCGGATTAACCAATAAGAAGTCTTTTAATAAGCTAGTAGCTCGTTTGATATCACCTTTTTTAACCAGTATATTGGCTAAATTCAATGCAATCACACTGTTATGAGGGGTGTGTTTTGCCTGTTCTGATAGCATCGCAATAGCAGGTTCATAATCCTTTTGCGCGATAGATAAGTCGGCGGCAATATCCAAGTAGAAAAGATTATCTGGATCGCTCTGAATCAGTTGCTGCACGATATTCTGCGCTTCGGCATATTGTTCATTTTCAAAATACGACAATGCTAATCCATACAAGGCGGATTGTTTGAACACATACTTTTGCTTATCAATGATGTCTTTGAAACCAGTAATATTGTCTTTCGGATTTCCATAATAGCGAGCCACGATTCTGGCTTTGGCTAAATGAAAACTGAGTCTTTCGGGAACCTGTCTAACGTTATATGAACTGGCTCTACTGCGGGCATCTGCAATACGAGATTGAGGCAATGGGTGAGTCATCAAATAAGCGAATGGAGTGGATTGAAGGCGATACTTTTCCGCTAACTTTCCAAAAAATGTGGCTGCCGCATTGGGATCGTAACCACTTTGTGCGAGCACTTGAATGCCAATTCGGTCAGCTTCGCGCTCGTTAGAACGTGTATAGTTAATCGACGCTTGTTGGGCAGCGGCGTTGGTTGCACTTAATGCTGCCATGCCCGCTTCAGGGTTTGCTAAGGCCAACAATACACTACCAAATATTGAGGCTAACTGAAGGGGAGAGGATTTTTGTTGAGACTGCATCTTACGAGCAATATGACGTTGGGTAACGTGGGCAATTTCGTGGGCTAGTACTGATGCCAATTCACTTTCGTTGTCTGAATTGAAAATTAACCCAGTGTGTACACCTATGTGACCACCAAAAAATGCAAATGCATTGATATCGGCACTATTAATTAGAAAAAATTTGAACGGAAATTTTACGTTATCAGCTTGCACAACCAAACGGTTTCCCAAATCTTGCAGGTATTCGTCTAATAAGGGATCGCTCAACAGCGGAGCTTGACCTCGAAGTTGGCGCATTAATATGTCACCAATTTGGATTTCTTTGTCAATGCTGATGGCATCCGACGCCACCACACCTATTTCAGGTAAAGCGTTACGTTGGTGTTGGTCGCTTACCTGCGCTATCGCTGAAGTTGATGAAAAAGCGAAGACTGCAGAAGCTACTGCTATAAAAAGACTCTTGGTCATATTTTTCAAACTAACTTCTCTCAAATTTTTCTATCCACTCTAAATGTATGGGTTAATGCGTCTGTTTGAAACAGCTATAGGCAAATAAGTTCAGTTTTTTACGTCAATATTGTGTAAATCTATCGGTAATATATCATTACACTATGTATATAGGAGCAGATATCTTAAATTCTAATTTCACTTAAATTTAATTATTAATCGTGCAAATATAGTGTAAATTATTATGCAGTTATAAAACGAACCTCACAGCAAGTTGCATTACAGTCATTGTAGTGTTCAGGAAACAACCCCACAGAAGTAAAAATAGGCAGGAAATCACATGTTTGAGATGTTAGATCGCTGGTATAAGCGTAAGTTTTCGGATCCGGATTCTCTTATGCTGTTAATGCTATTGATCTTTGTATCGGTATTGTTCGCAATTTGGGGCGATATTTTGATGCCAGTCATTGTTGCAGCTGTTATTGCATATTTACTTGATTGGCCTTTGATGCAGTTAATGAAGTTGGGATTAAGCCGGGTCTATGCCACCGTGATTATTGTGTTGGTGTTTATTGCGGTTTGTATTTTAACCTTTATTGGTTTAGTGCCCGTTATTACTCAACAAAGTGTGAATTTGATTAAGGAAACCCCGCAAATCTGGAATAAAGGTCAAGAGTGGCTGTTAACTTTGCCGGATCTGTACCCCAATTTCATCCAAATTTATCATATTCAAAATGTGTTGCAGGAGATCAATCAAAAGATTGTACAAGTTGGTGAAACACTTATTTCAGCTTCATTTAGCTCGTTGGCAGATTTAGGCGCAATTTTAATCTATTTGATTTTGGTGCCGTTGATGTTGTTCTTTATGCTCAAAGATAAGGACGTATTGATTGCGAATCTGCTGCGGATATTGCCAAACGAGCGACGTTTGATCAAACAAGTGAGCTCAGAAATGAACTTGCAAATTGCCAATTATATTCGTGGAAAAGTAATTGAAATTATCATTGTTGGTGCGGTTTCATCGGTGACATTTGCGTTTATGGATTTACGCTATGCTGTGCTGTTAGGGGTGTTAGTTGGATTTTCTGTGTTAATCCCATACATAGGTGCGGCAGTGGTTACTTTGCCCATCGCCATAGTGGCGTTATTTCAATGGGGTATTACTCCCGACTTTTGGTATCTAATGATTGCCTATGGCATCATTCAAGCGTTAGATGGCAATGTGTTAGTGCCGATCTTATTTTCAGAAGCGGTCAGTTTACATCCTATATATATTATCGTTGCCGTACTGTTTTTCGGTGGTCTGTGGGGCTTTTGGGGCGTGTTTTTTGCGATTCCCTTGGCAACACTGGTTAAAGCGGTGATAAATGCGTGGTCACCCAGTGTAACCTATACCCCTGAAAGCGGAACTTAAGGTAGGCTTTAAACACACAAAAGGGAGCTAATATGCTCCCTTTTTCGTGTTTAGTGTTTGTGCGTATTAGTTGTTGCTTAAATAGTCTAAAACGACTTGGTGGTGGTCTTTGGTTTTGAATTTATCAAATACATGGGAGACAACACCTTGGGGGTCGATCAAAAACGAGATGCGGTGGATACCGTCGTATTCTTTACCCATAAACTTTTTTGGTCCCCACACGCCAAACTGATCTGCCACAGCATGATCTTCGTCTGACAATAATGTGAAGTTTAGTTGTTCTTTGTCGGCAAATTTAGGCAAACGTTTTTGTGCATCTGGGCTAATGCCTAAGGTAACCACATTAAGTTTGTCTAATTGTGCTTTTGAATCTCGTAAACCTTGTGCTTGCACAGTGCAGCCTGGGGTCATTGCTTTCGGGTAAAAATACACTAAAACATTTTTACCTTTAAAATCGGCTAATGAGACGGGGTTATCATTTTGGTCTTGTAAGGTAAATAGCGGGGCTTTGTCGCCAGCTTTAAGTCGATTCATGGAAAAATCCTAATCAGTTGAGTTATGTTTAACAATCTATTGGCATCTACGAATTTATCAATTTGTCCAAATTAATGGTTTTCGCTGATTTTGCCTTGCAAATTTAAGCTATCCAGTAGCTCATTGAATTGTTTAGTGAGCCCGACCATATCACCTTCAAGAGGCATACTAGCTACAAATTTAACTTTCATCTTTTCTTTTTGGCTATCTTGGTCGGTAAAAGTGTGTTGACGCAATGCACTAATAGCAGCATCGAAACTGGTTAACAGGGTTGAAACCTTATGAATCACGCCAGGTATATCGTCGCCGCTGATTTGCACGTCGATGAGATGCTCCAAGTTTTGCTTACTGTGGCGCTTTGTACGTTTCATCATAGACAGGAGATCATGGCTCTGGCAGGTTTGTGGTATTTTCAGCTCAGCCTTGGTGATTTCTAATTGCGAACCTTCCAGAATCATAGTTAAGGAAAAGTCTTCGCCATAAATAGCTTGCCGACTATCCAATATATTGCAACCTGTGGCGCTAACGGTATTGGAAATTTCACTTAAAATTCCCACATTATTGCCGCCCATAATGGTAACGATGAGTTGTTGTTTCATTAATTAAAATTAATTCAAAGTAAAAACGATGGGCGCATTATAAAGGAATTTTTAAGCTATTAAAAAACAACTATTTAAGTTTATTGATAAGGAACTAATTTAGCAGCAGAAAATCCAACCCTGCGAATCTTGTCGGTAAACAAAATAGGGCATTACTATTTTATTGATTATGTGCTTGTTTTTAGCGGGCTTGATCATTACCATTAGGCGCTCATTTTTGTGGAGAAAACATGTTTAAAGGTAGTTTTGTAGCGCTTGTGACCCCGATGGACCAAAACGGGGACGTAGATTATGTTGGCCTTAAAAAGCTAGTTGAGTTTCATATTGAAAATGGTACTCATGGTTTAGTGTCTGTAGGCACAACTGGCGAATCAGCAACTTTACCCTTTGAAGAACACATCGAAGTGGTGAAAAAGACGGTTGAATATGCAAATAATGCTATCCCAGTAATTGCGGGCAGTGGTGCGAATTCTACCTCTGAGGCTATTTTCTTAAGTAAACAGTTGGCCAATACCGGTATCGCCGGTTTTTTGAGTGTGGTGCCTTATTACAATAAACCACAACAAAAAGGCATGGTTGCGCATTTCGAAGCTATAGCGGATGCCACCGATTTACCGGTTCTGCTATATAATGTGCCGGGCAGGACGGTCGCGGATATGCTTCCTGAAACGGTTGCGATATTAGCAAAACACAAAAATATCGTAGGTTTAAAAGATGCGACTGGCGATATGCAACGTTTAAAAGAAACCCAAGCTGTAGTACCTGAAGACTTTTTGTTACTTAGCGGTGACGACTTAAGTAGTTGTGAATTTTTATGCAACGGTGGTCACGGTGTGATTTCAGTAACGGCCAATATAGTGCCGGCGGAAATGGCTAAAATGTGTGAATCTGCGGCAGCTCAAGATTTTGAACAAGCAAAAAGAATTAATCAATCGGTTGCAGCCTTACACGAGGCGTTATTCATAGAGCCCAACCCAGTGTTGCCTAAGTGGGCTTTATACAAAATGGGCTTGATAGACAGTGCTTTTTTACGATTACCATTAATTCTTCCGGAACTCCAATCCAAAAAAGATATCGAAGAAGTCATGCGTGCAACAGGCATTCACATTAATGGTTAGAAAATACACTAAGGAAAAAAGCATGGCTCGATTGACAATGTTAGCAGTATGTCTAGGTGTAGGCGCGTTAAGCGGTTGCACTAGCCTTGAGGAAAGGCAACGTGCCAATGGTAATTATGACTACGTAGAAGCTGAAGAAAAAGTACCGTATAAAGTACCCAGTGACGTAGATACGCCCTATTTAAAGAGTGATTATGACATACCTCCAATAGGAGAAAATGCCCCTAAAGAGTTGGTTGGAGATAAAGTTACGGTGACATCACCTTCTTTGGTTTTGCCTCTAGTGTCTGGCTCACATGTAGAAGAAGGTTTAAAAGAAGCGACGGTTTGGTTTGATCAAATTGATGATTCAGAAGCCTTAGATACTACGATTTGGAATTCGGTTATCAGCTTTTTAGATGATCGGGATATCGGTGTCGTGAATTTTGACAAAGAAGCACAAATATTAGTAACCGATTGGATGATTATTGAGCCTGATAAAGATAATGGCTGGTTTAATTGGACGACGACAGAGCGGAGTATTGGTCGACGCTTTGAATTCAACCTTGATATTAAACCTCATGGTCGAACGGCAAAACTGAAAGTACAATTACGTGATTACCTAGAAACCATTGGTGATGATGTTATTGCCGATATCAATTTCGAACAATCTCGCCGTAACGAAGTAGAAATATTAAACCAAGTTATTAGTCATTACGAAAAGCAAGTGCGCTTGGAAGATGTAAAGAGAATTCGTCAAATTCGTAGTGGGTTTGGTCTGGAAATGGGATTCAACCCAGATGGCAATCCTGCTTATGTAGTTGATGGTCAATATGATTTGGTTTGGCCCCGTCTATTGTTAGTGCTCCGTAAACTGGGCTTTAACGTGAAAGATTTAGATAAATCGACTGGGTTGCTGTTTGTAAATTACGGTGGAGCTGAGAGTTCTTGGTGGGATAACTTATTCTCTAAGAGTGATGGTCAGCTTGATTTAGAAAAAACCGACTACCGTATCCAAGTTAAGAAACAAGGTCCGAAAACGTCATTTACCTTATTGAGTGAAGAAAGCGAACCCTTTGAAGTCAAAAAAGTGACTGATTTGTTCCCTGCGTTTAAAGAAGCGATGGGCACAGAGAACTTAGATATTTAATCGAAACAACTAGCATTTAATTGGAATTTGCAACAAATGAGTTTAGCCAACACGGTTTTAGCGGTAAATGATGACTTACCGATTCGAACCCATGCTCCCGTTCATAGCGGAAAGGTTCGCTCGGTATATTGGTTAACTGAACAAGACAGTCGTCGGCTGATTCAGCAACACAATTATGATGTGGCAGAAGACACGCCTTTAGCAGTGATGGTTATCAGTGACCGTATTTCTGCGTTTGATTGTGTCTGGCGCGCTGAAGGTGGTTTAGACGGGGTACCTGGCAAAGGTGCAGCGTTAAATGCGATATCTAATCATTGGTTTGATTTATTTAAACAACAGGGTCTAGCAGACAGCCACATTCTTGATGTTCCTCATCCACTGGTTTGGATAGTACAGAAAGCCAAACCAGTTCTAATTGAAGCAATTGGACGACAGTACATCACCGGCTCTATGTGGCGAGCATATAGTAAAGGTGACCGTGACTTTTGTGGTATCAAATTACCTGAAGGTCTTGAAAAAGATAGTAAATTACCTGAATTGCTTATCACGCCGTCAACGAAAGGTGTTCTCAAAGGGATACCAGGTGTACAAGAAGCAGATGATGCCAACATAACAAGGCAGTCTATTGTTGAGCATTTTACACGTTTTAATTTTAAACAATTAAGCGATGTGGATTTGTACGAAAAGCTGTTAAAGCAAGGTTTTGATGTTATCTCTTCGGCGTTGGCTGAAATTGATCAAATATTTGTTGATACAAAATTCGAGTTTGGTTATGTCAAAGACAGACAAGGTAACGACAAGCTAATATACATGGATGAAGTGGGGACTCCCGATTCGTCACGTATTTGGGATGGTCCTGCATATCGCAATTCACAGGTAATTGAGAATTCTAAAGAGGGCTTTAGACAAATGCTATTGCAGTATTTTCCTGAGCCTGACATTTTGCTTAACAAAGACAGAATGACCGAGCGGTTCGCGTTAGCGCAAAATAATCTACTTCCGCAACAAGCGCTTATGGATTTATCTCAAACCTACGTGAATATAGCTGAAAAAATTACCGGTAAGCAATTACACCTTAGCGATAATCCTAAACAAGAAATTATTGACGTGCTCAAAGACAACTACGGGTTGGTTGATTAATTTAACCAGTCCGATAGCTCAACTCAAAAAAAGTTAGTAGCGCAAAACAAGCATTAACGTGAGTCAAGTTTAGGCTTTTGCAGGGGGGAATATGTCGAATAACTATCATTTTTATCAGCCCAAAGATGGTCATCCGTTAAAACATGATCCATTCAATGCCATTATCGCTCCAAGACCAATTGGTTGGATATCTACAGTCAATCAAGATGGTTCTGCTAACCTAGCGCCATATAGCTTTTTTAACGCATTTAATTACACACCACCGATTATCGGTTTTTCTAGCATCGGTTATAAAGACAGTGCAAGAAATGCGCAACGCAGCGGTGAATTTTGTTGGAATTTGGTTAGCGCTACGTTAGCCGAAGAAATGAACCAAACGAGTGCTATGGTTGATGGCGATGAGTTTGAATTGGCAGGTTTACAAAAGCGAAAATCAACTATTATCAGCCCCCCACACGTAGCCAAATCACCAGTGGTTATGGAATGTAAAACGACACAGGTTATTCAATTAAAAACCGCAGATAACAGCCTCTGTGAGACCTTTTTAGTTTTAGGGGAAGTCGTTGCGGTGCATATTGAAAAGTCGGCAATTGTCGATGGTGTTTACCAAACCGCCTTTAATCAACCCATTATGCGCGGCGGTGGGGTAGGAGACTATTTTTCAGTAGATGAAGCACAAAAATTTGAAATGTTAAGACCTAAATAACTCATTCGAATAAAATGCTAACTCGCTATTTGTTGTTTTTGGATTTCCTCAAACCACATTAACGCTTCATCTTTATTGCTGAAATATTGAATATTTTGATGTTTGAAAGATTTGACTCTGTGCCTAGCGATTTGTGCGATAATCTTGTTTTCTATGAGTAAGGCTTTGCCTATCATATTACGGGTATTTAACCACTGATTAAACTCATCAATAATAGTGTAAGCCTCAGGAGTTGCACCTTCTAACTGCAGCATATCTGCAAAGATTAGAAAATCTTTATTGCCAAACTGTTCAAGCAACTCTCGCGCCTCCTGTGCAAGATGGGTTGTAGTTGCAGCATTAAACATTCCCACGAAACGCATAAATGCAATGTTGCCGTCGATATACAGGTTGTAAGAACCATAAGGCGTTTTCATAATCATTTTCCTCTTGATTAAGTTTGCATAGCCCAGGTTGCAAACGGGTTAAATTATTCCTTGAATAGGTGAATAATAGTCAAGTTGACGATAAAATAAACATAAATAATGCCAATTTAGCCTAAAGTATAAGGCGCATAAAATGCTGTTTTTGCTGGTTTGGTGCGCTTGAAAGTAAGCTGAATCTGAAGTAAATCGGTTTAGTGTTTATAAGCGTGTTTTTTGATAGAGAGAGGTTGCTTAGGTTTGCAATTATCTAATTTGGAATGTCTATTTTATCTGTTTAATCCACTTCACAGCTTCGTTAAAATCATGGAAATATCTTAAGTTCTGTTTTTTTAATTCAGGTACTCTTTCAGACACTATTTTTCCCACAACGTCGTTTGAAACTACGATCGCTTTGGCTGCCAAATTTTGGGTATTCACCCATTGATTAAATTTATCGATCATTTCATATCCCTCAGGAGTAAGGCCCTCCATAGCGCGAATATCGATAAGATTACAAAAGGGTTTACCATCAAATTGGCTAATCATTTTTCTCGTTTCACTCAAATATGCCTGAGCTGTACTGCCACTAAACATACCGGTAAACGTTTGATAAACAACGTTGCCTTCAACACGAAATTGATAAGATCCAAGAGGCGTTTTCATTGAAGCCGTTCACCACCCAATTAATTAATATGACTCGTTTTTAGAGGGGACTCACTATCACCTGATCTAAATATGACATAAGCGTTTAATTTGAGAAAGTATAAAGGGAATTATTTTTCACTGCGAAGAAAAATCATTGTATTGCTTTGCCGAAGCATCAATTTTACTTATTAAGTGAAAACAACGTTAAAAATCATCCTCAACTGGAAAACAATCCATCTCAATAATGGATTAATTACAAAATAGTGCTTTTTCCAGATAACAGCGGATTTCAAGAAAATTTCCAGATTCCAATCAAATATCATTATTTAGTTTGCCTATATTTTTATACTGTACAGGGAGTTACCTACTATGCTAAAAAAGTAACAATAAATAATTAAGGAAAATTTCGGTGTTATTTCAAGGAATTTTTCTAACTAAGAATATTGTTAGGTAACCAATGAGATTTTTGTGTTTTACATTAGTGTTAAGTGCATCTTCATGGGCTGTAGATTTTAGGCCAATCGAGTCGGCTGGGCTGGGACACTCAAGTTGTAAGATGTATGAAGAAAACAAAAACAACCCTGAGTTTCAATTTGCCTATAAAAATTGGTGGGCTGGGTATTTGACTGGGTTAGATATTGAGTTTGCTGATGGCAAGTCTCCTGAGTTAGTTGGTGAAGAGGCGACCAATTTTATCCTATCTATTTCATCTTATTGTTTTCATAAACCTCAAAACACAATGAAGGAAGCAGTTGACGCTTATATAAACGAACAGACAGCGGCTGGTTATGCAAGGTTACCTAACAAGTGAATAATGTCGTTCGTAAACTCACTGGGACAAATACTCGCTGGCCTGCGGCCAAAGCACTCGCATTTGCC